>NZ_JABERK010000005.1:0-179110 GCF_013004315.1 Acinetobacter sp. ANC 5378 | reverse complement strand
GTCGCATTACTCATGCCGTGTTCACGGCAAAGGGCGGCAACAGGTGTACCAGATTCAGCCTGCTTCAAGATGGACATGATTTGGCTGTCAGTAAATTTAGATGTTTTCATGCAGAATCTCCTGCTTATATCTTAAGAGAAAATTCTACTTTTAAATCCTATTATTTTTAGGGTGGATTACCGATGGATTTCAGAAATCCAAGATGCAAAGAATAAAAGATATACGCAAGCTTTTAAAAACATTTATATAAGTGCTATAAAACCAGCAAGTGGAAAATTTGAATTTATTATTAAGCATGACCTATTTGAGAGCATAAATCATCGTATAGAAGTATCTTTTAAAGATAGTACAACTATAAGTCATTTTAAAACAGCTACTCAAAGTCTAAATATTAAAAAAGATATGTCTATAGAGGTACTTGAGGATTGGGTGAAAGGCTTACAATCCACTCATCAAAAACTAAAAACAGAAAGTGAAAAATTAAAACTTGAAGATTTGACCTTCGAGGTAATAAAAGTGGGTCAAAGTCACCGAAAAAAACTTCCTAACTTTATTGAAGCATTTTTATCAATTTTGGAAAATCAATAAGCCCTTTTATTAAGTAAGCTTCCTGTTGTTATTTGTACTGATTAAGGGTGATATTGCTAAAATAAATCAAATCATTAGCGATGTAATTGTTTATATACCCATGCCAGAAACTCGTTTTTATGCCTTATCGGAGGTGCTAAATTAATATTGATTATTTGCCGACTCCCAAATTTACCGATAATTTTAGAAGGTGAATCAAGCCTGACTCCTGTTTTTTGATCCTGCTGTATTTCTGAAAAAAATTCTAATAATAGATCGAGCTCCGCCTTAGTTTTGAAATTTGGTTGCTCTGCCATAAAGTTATAAACCTGCTGTAACATCTGAAAATTAACGGCACTTTTCATTTTTCATTGCTCCAGCAAGCATATTCATTCCATAATATATACCCGAAGAATTTTAAAAATATTCACTGCATTTGTTAGCTGATTGTTCACATTTAGTTATAAAAAAAACCCACCTTGCAATGAGTTTTTAATTTCTTGTTTATACGTCAATCACTGTTATAAAAATCAACCACAACTTGCATGAGTGATTTTTTTAGAAACTGGATCAATCGTAACTGTAATATGAAGAAAATATTTGATGATATGAGCCAGATTTTAATTAAATATAAGACAGCGAATATAGGATTCAATGCCAGGACTCTATTTACTGCTCACTTTATTTTGGCAAAGACTACAAACATAAATATATAAAAAATCCATAATAACGACTATTTTTTTTTATAATAATTCTAATTGAATATATGTTCTTCTTTTCCGAGTAGAAGTCTAGGCATGTGTAATACAAAACTTCTATTCATTTTAAAGAACAAACTTACTCAAATCAGTTGAGGTCTAATGATGATAAAAACAACTCTAAGCGTATTGGGACTATCTCTAGTGTCTAGCCTTGCTTTAGCTTCTGATCCATTACATGGCACTAAATGGAAAACCATCGATGATGAAACCAAAAAGCCATTATCGATTGTTCAATTTTCTGAAACCTCGAACGGTGTCCTTTCTGCAAAAATTCTAGATGTACTGGACGGTACTGAAGGTAAAAAATGCACGAAATGTGTAGGTAAATTCCATAATAAACCAATTGAAGGTTTGCAGATTGTTTCAGGTCTGAAAAAGACTGCAAAGAATGTTTATGATGGCGGAAAAATTATCGATCCTAAAAATGGTAAAACCTATAGTTTTAGTGTCAAATTATCCAATGATGGTAAAACCTTAGCGGGTCGTGGCTATATTGGTATTTCGGTTTTAGGACGTAGCCAAACCTGGATTCGTATGAACTAATCCTGATTGATGTATCAAAAAAAAAGCGACTGATTAAAGTCGCTTTTTTATGGGAGGATTACCATGTCTGCTCCTCCCGTTATTTAATAATATCGGGAGGTATGCAGATGATGCTAGCCCATATTGAATCAATATTAAGCAATATCTTCCAGTAAATTTAGTTCCTGACGCATCAATTCCTGTAATTTGAATTTTTGTGCCTTGCCTGAAGCAGTCATTGGAAATTCAGTAAAGAAGCGGACATATCGCGGTACTTTATTGTGAGAAATATGCTCTGCACAATACCTACGAATCGCTTCTTCATTTACCTGATGATGCTCGTGCAGAATAATACAAGCGCAGAGTTCCTCACCATATCTGGCATCCGGTAAACCAATGACCTGTACATCAGAAACGTCTGGATGGGTATACAGAAAATCTTCAATTTCTTTCGGGAACAGGTTTTCACCGCCACGAATGACCATATCCTTAATCCGGCCTTTGATTTTAACAAAGCCTTCTTCGTCCATTTCTGCAATATCACCAGTATGCATCCACTTGGCAACATCAATCACTTCTTGAGTCTTGTCCGTATCTTCCCAATAACCGAGCATGACTGAATAGCCGCGTACACAGAGTTCACCGAGGTTTCCACGTGGGACAACTTTGCCATTTTCATCGACAATTTTGATTTCAAGGTGTGGATGAACCCGGCCAACCGTACCGACACGACGTTCCACAGAATCTGCTGTTGAACTTTGCGCACTCACAGGCGCTGTTTCAGTCATACCATAACAGATGGTGATTTCTGTCATGTGCATGCGTTCAATCACGCGCTGCATAATTTCACGCGGACACGGGCTGCCCGCCATGATGCCGGTACGTAAGCTTGAAAGATCGAATTCATCAAACTGTTCATGTTCCAATAGGGCAATAAACATGGTCGGAACACCATACGCTGCGGTACATTTCTCTTGCTGGATGGTTTTTAAAGTGTCGAGTGGATTAAACACAGCCGATGGATACACCATGGTTGAACCATGCGTAATGCAGGCCAAGTTCCCCATCACCATACCAAAACAATGGAATAAAGGCACCGAAATACAAACCCTGTCTTGGGGTGTTAAATGAATCGCTTCACCGACAAAATAGCCATTATTCAAAATATTATTGTGCGTCAGCATGGTTCCTTTCGGATTACCCGTGGTGCCGGAAGTAAATTGAATGTTAATGGTTTCATCAAACTGCAAATCAGCGGCAATGGCATGTAACTGATCTAACTGTGCAGCCGTCGGTTCTGGCAACAAGTCAGCAAAACGGTGAATACCGGTATGCTGCTCATGGTCAATTTTAATAATGTGCTTTAAATGCGGAAGTCTTTTGGAAGAAAGCAGTTTATCTATTGATTGGGTAATTTCAGGGGCAATCTTCGTCAAGATGTCCTGATAATTACTGCTCTTAAATTGAGGTGCAATCACCAATGCCTTGCAGGATACTTTATTCAGCACATATTCAAGTTCACTGCTTTTATACGCTGGATTCAAATTGACTAAAATCATACCGGCTTTAAAGGCTGCAAATTGTGTAATGGTCCATTCCACACAATTAGGCGACCAAATCGCGATTCGATCGCCCTTTTCCAAGCCTAACTGAAGCAGGCTGCAAGCAAATGCATTGACTTGATCCTGTAGCTGTTTATAGCTTAAGCGTACATTTTGATGCACGCTGACCACAGCATCTTGTTCAGCATATTGCTGACAGGCCTGATCAAACTTTTCACCAATGGTCATCCCAAGTAAAGGCTGACTGCTTGTTCCATAGGCATAACTTAACCGTACTTGTGTCATTGAATCACTCTCCTTGATTCTTTGTAATTATGATTCTTTCACTTTAATTGTTTTGACTCAGACGACTTTCCCAAACAGCCTTATTTTTTGTGTTTAACCGATCAATGTCCCTCCTTTTAAGCAAACTCCACTTACACAAAAATCGGCAATCTGTTTGACAAAATAGTCTTTATAGGCCTGATCAAACCTCACATTTTTGGAAGGATTTAACGGTTCAATCACCACAAAAGTCATGGCACCCACCACACACAGGGCTGCGGTATTTAAATCCTCAAATCCAAACTCACCATTGATTTTACCTTCGGCAAGTATTTCATTAATGCTTTGTTTAATCAGTTGCTTACTACGAAAACGCTCATGTTCTATCGAAGGATCGACAGGTTCAAACATCAGCGAATACGCAAGCTGGGGACTGTTCAATGCACGTTTAACGAAAGTTGATACGGCCTTATGTAATTTTTCAGCGACTGGCAGATCACTTGCAGCAATGTTATTCAAAATTTGAATTTCATGCTGAATGGCATCCGACAATACTTCAATTAACACTTGGCTTTTATTATCGAAATAACGATAAACCAGACCACTGGAAACGCCAGCACGCTCAGCAATCGCCTGAATTTGCGCATCTTTAAATCCCCCTTGAGCAATCAGTTCACGAGCAGACTGCAAAATCGTTTGACGATTTTGTTCCATTCGTTCCTGCATCAATGATGATCTTTTATAACTCATAATCGTATTCTCAACCAGATAAAATGAATTGTAAATCATTTTGTGAATTTATATTCACTTTTTTGAAAAATAGTTGTATTGTAAAAATCAAGCACAACAAAAATGCTTTTTGGAACAACAAATATAACCATCAGGATGAATGAAGAAATGAATCTACAAAGCTTAAATTTCGGTTTGGATGAAACGCTAGTTGCCTTACAAGATTCAATCGCAGCATTCTGTGCAAAGGAGATTGCACCGATTGCTCAGCAAGTTGACCAAGACAATGAATTCCCTGCTCACCTTTGGAAAAAATTTGGTGATATGGGACTGCTTGGCCTGACTGTAAGTGAAGAATACGGTGGTACTAACCTGGGTTATTTGGCCCATATTATTGCCATGCAAGAAATTTCCCGCGCATCAGCATCGATTGGCTTGTCCTACGGGGCACATTCTAACTTATGCGTAAACCAAATTAAGCGAAATGGTAGCGAAGAACAAAAACAAAAGTACTTGCCTAAACTGGTTTCCGGTGATTTTGTCGGTGCTCTGGCGATGTCGGAGCCAAATGCCGGTTCAGATGTCGTTAGCATGAAGTTAAAAGCTGAAGATAAAGGGGATCATTACCTGTTGAATGGTTCAAAAATGTGGATCACCAATGGTGGTGATGCTGACGTATTGGTGGTGTATGCTAAAACTGATCTTCAAGCCGGTTCTAAAGGCATGACAGCTTTTCTGGTTGAAAAAGGCATGCCAGGTTTTAGTCATGGAACTCATTTAGATAAATTAGGCATGCGTGGTTCAAACACCTACCCGCTTTTCTTCGACAATGTAGAAGTGCCGAAAGAAAACGTGCTGGGTGGCGTGGGTAACGGCACCAAGGTGTTAATGAGCGGTTTGGACTATGAACGTGCAGTTTTAAGTGCAGGTCCACTGGGTATTATGGATGCCTGTTTAGACACGGTGATTCCTTATATTCATGACCGTAAACAGTTTGGTCAGGCGCTGGGTGAATTCCAGTTGATGCAAGGCAAAATTGCCGATATGTATTCGACTTGGCTGGCATGTAAAGCGCTGGTTTATGCCGTGGGCGCTGAATGTGACAAGGCAGAACATAGCCGTAGCTTACGTAAAGATGCAGCAAGTGCGATTTTATATGCTGCTGAAAAAGCCACCTGGATGGCAGGTGAAACCATTCAGACTTTAGGTGGTAATGGTTATATCAATGAATTTGCAGCGGGTCGTTTATGGCGTGATGCCAAACTTTATGAAATTGGTGCGGGAACTTCTGAAATCCGTCGCATGCTGATTGGTCGCGAACTGTTTAATGAAACAGCTTAAATCACGATTCATAAGCACACTGAATAACAAGGAAGTTCGAGAATGAATATATTACAAAGCAAAATTAATATTCGAAGCGAAGATTTTAAAACCAACCAAGCTGCCATGCAGATTTTGGTCGATGATTTAAAACAAAAAGCGCAGCAAATTGCTTTAGGCGGCGGTGAAAAAGCCCGTGAAAAACATTTGGCACGCGGCAAACTGTTACCGCGTGAACGGGTTGATCATCTGATTGATGCCGGAACTGCCTTTTTAGAAATTGGGCAATTGGCGGCTTATAACGTCTATCCCGATGATGTGCCTGCTGCGGGCGTGATTGCCGGAATTGGTCAAGTGAATGGTGTCACCTGCATGATTGTGGCCAATGATGCTACGGTAAAAGGTGGAACCTACTATCCGCTCACGGTGAAGAAACATTTACGTGCCCAAGAGATTGCTGAACAAAACCATTTACCGTGTATTTATCTGGTTGATTCAGGTGGTGCTTATTTACCGATGCAGGATGAAGTATTCCCGGATCGTGATCACTTCGGTCGTATTTTCTATAATCAGGCCCGTATGTCGAGCCAAGGCATTGCCCAGATTGCCGTGGTGATGGGTAGCTGTACCGCAGGCGGTGCTTATGTGCCGGCTATGTCGGACGAAACCATTATCGTGCGTAATCAAGGCACCATTTTCTTGGGTGGTCCTCCTCTGGTAAAGGCCGCGACTGGTGAAGTGGTCAGTTCTGAGGACTTGGGTGGCGGTGATGTGCATACCCGTCTTTCTGGGGTAGCCGATCATCTGGCTGAAAATGATGAACATGCGATTGCGATTGCCCGCAACATCGTGGCGAACTTAAATAAAAAACCCAATAAAACCGCAGATCAAATTGAAGTACCATTATTTGATGCAGATGAGCTGTACGGCATTGTACCAAGTGATGCGCGTAAACCTTTTGATGTGCGTGAAGTGATTGCCCGTATTGTCGATGGTTCACGTTTTGATGAATTTAAAGCCCGTTTTGGTACGACATTGATCACAGGTTTCGCTGAACTTTTTGGTATGAAAGTCGGCATCATTGCCAATAACGGTATTCTATTTTCAGAATCTGCACAAAAAGGTGCGCATTTCATTGAACTGTGTACCCAGCGCAATATTCCCCTGCTCTTTATTCAGAACATTACCGGTTTTATGGTTGGTCGCCAATATGAAAATGAAGGCATTGCCAAAAATGGCGCCAAACTGGTGATGGCGGTTGCCAATGCCAATGTACCTAAACTGACTTTGGTGATTGGTGGTTCATTTGGTGCCGGTAACTATGGCATGTGTGGTCGTGCCTATTCTCCGCGCTTCCTGTGGACTTGGCCAAACTCGCGTATTTCGGTGATGGGCGGTGAACAGGCTTCAAGTGTTTTATCAACCTTAAAACGCGACCAGATTGAACAAAAAGGTGAAAGCTGGTCAGCCGAACAGGAAGATCAATTTAAACAACCGATTCGTGATCAATATGAGCGCCAAGGTCATCCTTATTATGCATCAGCGCGTCTTTGGGATGACGGTGTGATTGATCCTGCGCAAACGCGTCAGGTGTTGGGCTTAAGCCTGGCAGCTGCTTTAAATGCACCTATTTTACCAACCAAATTTGGCGTGTTCCGCATGTAAGGGGTAAAAATAATGAGCTATCAATTTTTACAACTCGAACAACAGAATCAGGTCGCTACGGTTTGGATTAATCGTGCTGAACTCCATAATGCCTTTAATACCCAAGTGATTGAAGAACTGCATGCCTGCTTTCAGTCTTTAAATGACCGTGATGATGTACGTGTGGTGGTTTTGGCGGGTCGAGGCAAAAGCTTCTCGGCCGGTGCCGACCTGAACTGGATGAAACAGGCGGGACAAGCTTCGCAAGTGGAAAATGAAGCTGATGCGCTGAAACTGGCGAAAATGTTACAAAGTCTGGCGACTTTAAAACAGCCAACCATTGCCCGGGTACACGGTATTGCTTTTGGTGGCGGTATGGGTCTGGCTTCAGCCTGTGATATCTGTATCGCCAGCACGGACGCCAAATTTGCTACCTCTGAAGTCCGTCTAGGTCTTGCACCTTCGACCATTAGCCCTTATGTGATTCGTGCCATTGGTGCCCGCCAGGCTTCGCGCTATTTCTTAACCGCTGAACGGATTACCGCTGAACAAGCCAAGACTATTGGTTTAGTGCATGAAGTCACTCCTTCTGATGAATTAGATGACAAGATTGATGAAATTGTTCAAGCCTTGCTCTTGGGTGGACCTGAAGCACAGACAGCATCGAAACAACTGATTCAACTGGTCGACCAACAGGTATTAACCGAAGAATTACTGCTGCAAACAGCGCAACATATTGCTCATGTACGCCAGGGATCAGAGGCGAAAAATGGCTTGAGTGCTTTTTTAGATAAGCAAAGTCCTTCCTGGATTATCTCTACAGCACAACAATAACAAGGATCATACAATGTTTGAAAAAATCTTAATTGCAAACCGTGGTGAAATCGCCTGCCGTGTGATTCGTAGCGCAAAAAAACTTGGAATCGCGACGGTAGCGGTCTATTCCGATGCCGATGCACAATCGCAACATGTCAAACTGGCGGATGAAGCCATCTATATTGGCGAATCCCCAGCGGCACAAAGTTATTTACAGATTGATCGCATTATTCAGGCGGCTGTAAAAACTGGTGCTCAAGCCATTCACCCAGGCTACGGTTTCTTGTCTGAAAATGACCAGTTTGCCGAAGCCTGCCAAGCCAACAACATTACTTTTATTGGTCCACCAGTCGCAGCCATTTTGGCCATGGGTTTAAAAGCGACTTCTAAAGCCTTGATGGAAAAAGCCGGTGTTCCGCTGACACCAGGTTATCATGGCACTAATCAGGATGCTGATTTTCTAAAACAACAGGCCGATATGATTGGCTATCCGGTGCTGATTAAAGCCAGCGCTGGCGGTGGCGGTAAAGGCATGCGTCTGGTTGAACGCAGTGAAGATTTCTTAGGTTCACTGGCTTCTTGTAAAAGCGAAGCTAAATCCAGCTTCGGTAATGATGAAGTTCTGATTGAGCGTTATGTGATTAATCCGCGTCATATTGAAGTACAGGTATTTGGCGACTCACACGGCAACTATGTGCATTTATTTGAACGGGATTGCTCGGTACAGCGCCGTCATCAAAAAGTGCTTGAAGAAGCGCCTGCCCCATTGGTTTCACAAGACAAACTCGATGCCATGCGCCAAGCTGCCATTGATGCCGCGCGTGCGGTCGATTATGTCGGTGCTGGCACGGTCGAGTTCATTGTAGAGCAAGACGGCACCGCCTATTTCATGGAAATGAACACCCGTCTGCAAGTTGAGCATCCGGTCACTGAAATGATCACCGGCGTTGATCTGGTGGAATGGCAATTGCGTGTTGCCTTTGGCGAGCCATTACCGAAACAGCAAGATCAATTAAAAATTCATGGCCATGCCATTGAAGCCCGCGTCTATGCAGAAGAACCTGAAAAAGGCTTTATTCCTGCAATTGGTCAGATCAGCTATCTGCACTACCCTGAACAAAATCAGCATGTTCGGGTCGACAGCGGCATTGTTCAAGGCGATGAAATCAGCAGCTATTACGATCCGATGATTGCCAAACTGATTGTCTGGGGCGAAAATCGTGAAGCCGCTTTATTGCAAATGCATCATGCCTTAGGACAGTTCCATGTCGATGGTTTGGGCAACAATATTGCTTTTCTGGACCGCATCATTCGCTGTGACTCTTTTAAAAATGCCAAACTGGATACCAACCTGATTCAGCGTGAAGATGAGTTCCTGTTTAAAAATATTCAATCACTGCAACCTGAGCTGGTCGTGGCGACGGCATTGACCGAATTATTGTTGCGTTTTAGCAAAAATAAAGCAGCGAGCAATCCAGTTTGGCAAAGTGAAACGCTATGGCGCGTCAATATCAGCCCAAGCTATGCCATTAAGTTGAAGCTCGATGAAACACTTGTTCAAGTCAATTTAAACGCTGAAAAAGAAGGTTTTGTGGCTGAATATCAAGGTGAAAAATTCCATATTTCTGGACAACTGTTAAATAGCAATACAGTACATTTCAACATCAATGGCAAACAGGACAAAATTGCGTTTAGCCAAAATGCACACGGCCTCACCATTTTTAAAAATGGTCAAAGCCACAAGTTTGGTTATCTGAATCAGAAATTCAGTTCTGAGGACGCGCAAAGTACTGAAGGCAACTTAAAAGCGCCAATGCCAGGCGTAATTACTCAAGTTCTGGTTGCGGCGAATGATCAGGTGAAAAAAGATGATGTGCTGATGACCCTTGAAGCCATGAAAATGGAATATTCAATTCGTGCACCACATGACGGCATTGTCGCAGCTTCCTATTTCCAAGCCGGTGACCAGGTCAAAGCCGGTGATGAGCTTGTGGAATTTCAGGTACTGGTGGAGGAAGTTGCATGACTGATTTCGTCAAAATTGTAGAGGTCGGGCCACGCGATGGCTTGCAAAATGAAAAAACACCGCTGACGCTAGATGACCGGAAAAACCTGATTCTGGATTTAATGAAAACCGGTTTGCAGGCAATTGAAGTGGGTTCCTGTGTTTCGGCGAAATGGGTTCCGCAAATGGCAGACAGTGATGCACTGTTTGCCCAATTGCCGCAAGATCCGAACATTCAGTTCAGCTTGCTGACACCGAATTTGAAAGGTTTTGAGTCTGCACTGGCTGTGGGATGTAAAGAGGTTGCGGTGTTTACCGCAGCTTCTGAAAGTTTTACCCGCAAAAACATCAACTGTTCCATTGATGAAAGCTTTGAGAAGTTTGCCAATATCATGGCAGCTGCCAAAGCCAATGATATCAAGGTTCGTGGTTATGTGTCCTGTATGGTCGATTGTCCTTATGAAGGCGCTATTGATCCTCAGCAAGTCGCCAAAGTCAGCAAACGCTTACTGGATATGGGCTGCTATGAAGTGTCCTTAGGGGAAACCATCGGTACTGCCACCCCAGATCGGGTGAAAAAAGTGTGGGATGTTTGCCTTGCCGAATTAGATAGCCAGGTTTTAGCCGGTCATTTTCATAATACTTACGGTATGGCGATTGCCAATATCTATCAATCGCTTAACCAAGGCATTCGGATATTTGACTCTTCGATTGCCGGATTAGGTGGTTGTCCCTATGCCAAAGGTGCTTCGGGCAATGTGGCCACAGAAGACTTGTACTATTTATTGTCCAAGATGGGTTTTGAAACCGGTATTCACCTGGATGCCTTAATGCAGACCAGTCGCAATATCAGTCAGGTATTAAACCGCAATAATCCATCGAACTATGCCAATGCCTATTGGCAAACAAAATGTGCCTGACACAAAGCGACGATTGTTACATTGATGAAAAGTTAAAGTTGGTCATACAAAGGACTGACCAGGAATAAAAAGAGGGATCAAATGCCAAATAAAGTTTATGAAAATGCACAGGCTGCATTACAAGATATTGTTCAGGATGGTCAAACCCTGGCGGTCGGTGGCTTCGGTTTATGTGGTATCCCGGAAGCGTTAATTGCGGCACTCAAAGACACAGGTGCCAAACAACTGACCTGTATTTCCAACAATGCCGGCGTGGATGGTTTCGGTTTGGGTCTTTTACTGGAAACCAAACAAATCAAAAAAATGATTTCATCTTATGTTGGTGAAAACAAAGAATTTGAACGTCAATATTTAAACGGTGAACTGGAAGTCGAACTGACTCCGCAAGGTACACTGGCTGAAAAACTTCGTGCTGGCGGTGCCGGTATTCCTGCCTTTTTTACCCAAACCGGTGTCGGTACTTTAATTGCCGAAGGTAAAGAAGTTCGTGAATTTAATGGCAAAGAATACATTCTGGAAAATTCCTTAACTGCCGATATTGCCTTGGTCAAAGCCTATAAAGCCGATAAAGCAGGGAATCTGATTTTTCGCAAAACCGCACAAAACTTTAATCCGGTCTGTGCCATGGCTGGCAAAATCAGCATTGCTGAAGTCGAAGAAATTGTGGAAATTGGCGATTTGGATCCTGATGAAATTCATCTTCCCGGCATTTATATCAACCGGATTATTTTAAACCCCCATCCTGAAAAACGCATCGAACAAATGACATTAAAAGCGGAGGCTGTATAAATGGCTTGGACTCGTAATGAAATGGCACAGCGTGCCGCTTTGGAACTGGAAGATGGGTTCTATGTCAATTTAGGGATTGGCTTACCGACATTAGTGGCGAACTATATTCCTGAAAATATGGATGTCTGGTTACAGTCAGAAAATGGCTTGCTCGGGATTGGTGAATTTCCAACGAATGATACGGTCGATGCCGATCTGATTAATGCCGGCAAGCAAACGGTCACTGCCCGTAAAGGCGCAGCTTTTTTCTCAAGCGCTGACTCTTTTGCCATGATTCGCGGTGGTCATGTCAATATTGCCATTTTAGGTGCCATGGAAGTTTCCCGAACCGGTGATTTGGCCAACTGGATGATTCCGGGTAAAAAAGTCAAAGGCATGGGCGGTGCCATGGACCTGGTTGCCGGTGTACAAAAAGTGGTGGTGTTGATGGAACACTGTGCCAAAGATGGCACGCCAAAAATTGTGGATCAATGTTCCCTGCCGTTGACCGGTAAAGGCGTGGTACACCGGATTATTAGCGACTTGGGTGTACTCGATATTACCGCTGACGGGGTCAAACTGGTGGAACTGGCGAAAGACGTCAGCTTTGAAGAGATTCAAAAAGTTACTGGTGTCAAACTGCTTTAATAATGCTGTCTTGATGTGAGCCTCTACTCTCCTTCTCCCCTTAAAGCTGACTAAAGTTTTAAGGGGGAAATTTTTTTGGTATGGAATACTGGGTCGAACGCTTAGCTATATTCCAGCTACTTTTTAACAATAAAATATAGAATTAAGGGCATGTAACTATGCCCTTTTTTATGCTGAGTTTCATGCGATATCGCTTTAATAAATATCCCGCTGATAACGTCCTTCAAGTTTCAGTTGTGCTAATTGTTCAGTACCTAGAAGCCTTAACAAGGCTTGCTCAACTTCTTGCGCCATGCTTTTAAACTGCCACATTAAAACGCTTTAACATTGCAAAATTTGATTTACCTAAAGAAAGTACTTACCCGTATCCGCACATCAAGATGTGCTGGGTAATAGTGGTAAATATGCCTTGGTTGATGGTCGCTGGTTACACGTCCGTCAGGTTCGTGCTCTGATACAAGCGCCTGCAGCTAAACCTGCTGAAACAGCAAACACTCAAAAACCGGGCACTAAAAACTTTACTTATGGTTTAACGGTTGAAGTTACTGAATAGTGTTTATAGACAGATAAAATCTAAAAATGATTCATATAAAAAAGCCTCCATTTGAAAATAGAGGCTTTTTTATTAATAGTTATAGAAAATTAAAAGTTATAGATCGCTACCATATTAATTCGATTGTCTTCACCTGTTTTACCACCAGTGGTTGCTGCTTCTAAAGCTGTACGCTCACCATAGACATATTCCAGACCAAAACTTAGAGGCTTGGTTGGACTATAGAATACATTAGCCCATGCTTGCCATAAGTCTTTATTGGCTCTGGTAGCATTTGATTCTGCTTCAGTAGCCGGTGTTGAGGCGATAAGTGCATCAATATAGTTTTGATCTTTATCAAAAGTCATATAACCATATCCCAAAGTACCGCGTAGTTTTTCATTAAACTGTTGGGTCAAACCGACAGTAATCGAATCAAACTCACTTTGTAACAGATCACCATTTGCGGCTTTAACCACACCACTATTGGTAAAGGAAACAAAACTGCTGTCGCCTTTGACATGGTAATAATCAGCTTTTAGGGTTGTTCCCGGCACCACATCATACTTGGCACCTAGGCCTACACCCCATGCCATTTCTTCATCAGAATTAACACGTTTTTCATGACCCATGGCACGTGCACTGATGTTGAAATTATCAGCAAACTGATGGTTTAATCGTGCCGTTAATGCAGGAAAACGCTGTGTGCTTAACTTATCTTTCGGATCTTCAGCCGCTAATACCAAATTGGTTTGTGGACTAAATTTGCTGGTATAACGCACTTGTGGTGTCCGTTTCACAGCACCACCAACGAAAGCCAAGGCATCAATGGTTTCAGGCATATAATCCGGTACTGCAAAGTTTGACCAGGTTTGCCCCATCAGCCAGTTACCATAATTCACATAGGCGTGACGGATACGCAAATTATCAAGGTTGGCTCCACCCAGGAAGTCAACTTCAATTTTACCCTTCACCTCTTGCTCAGCAGCCTGAGTTTTAAAATCCAGACCTAAACGCGTTGCAGATAAAGTCGATCTGAAACGATCACTATTCCCAGCAGTACCTTCCAGTGGCACGCTATTGATCTGGTTATATGGCATATCCACACCACCACCTTCAGCCTGATAGGATGCATCTGCACGGACATTACCATACAGATTAAACTCTGCACCTTTGGCAGTTTTCAGTACAGGGGTTGCTGTAGCCACAGGCGCTGGGCGTTGAACTGCTGCAATAGCAGTTGCAGTCTGTACTGTCTGTACTTTTTGCTGTTCAACAAGGTTACGTAAAGCTTGAACTTCCTGTCTGAGCTGTTCAATTTCTTTTTGCTGTTGGGTTTGGGCTTGGGCCGCTACGCTGACTCCACCTAGACTTAGGGCAATCATGCTCATCATGAGCGTACGTTTCATTGTCGGTTGCGTGGTGTTCATCCTAAACTCACTTGTTATTGTTCGATCAAATATTAGCAATAGATTTTCACTACTGCGATGGCAATCTATTTCACTTAGACTATGGTCTTTATTGAAAATGATAAGAAATTATTGGGTTACTTTTCGCGTAATTGGTTTAGGTTCAACCTCATGCGCTGTAAGGGATTGACCATCGACAGACGCTTTTAAATTAACCAGATAAATGGCCACGGCAGCAATAATTCCAGGAATAGCGATGGCCAAAAAATTTATTTGATGAGGTAATTCAAAAGTGAGCAAGGTGCCAGTTAAGACAGGTCCAACAATGGCACCAATTCGTCCAATTCCTGATGCCCAGCCCATACCTGTTGAGCGAACTGCAGTTGGGTAAAATTGTGCAACAAAGGTATAAAGCAGAATTTGTGAGCCGATGGTTGCTGCGCCAGCAATGGCAATCAGAACATATAGCACCGCTTGTGGGCTGTTAAAACCAAGCAAGATTAAAGCAATCGCACCCACAGTAAACATAATGCTCAGTACCGGTTTTAAATGGAATTTATCTGCAAGTACTCCGCCACCAATTGCACCGATCATGCCGCCAATATTCAGGGCAAACAGGAACATTAAACTTGCACCCAATGAATAACCAGCCTGAATCATCAGTTTTGGTAACCAGCTACCTAATGCATAAACCATAAGTAGACACATAAAGAAGGCTGCCCAAAACATTAAGGTACTGAACATACGGCCTTGCTGAAATAACGCGCGTAATGGAGCATCATCACCCACAGTCGGTTCATTCAGAACAAAAGTCGTTTGTGGACCAATCTCTTGTTCAGGTGCAATTTTTTTCACAATTACACGCGTCTTTTCTGTTTCACCCTTTTTGGTCAAAAACATTAGGGATTCTGGGAGAAATTTCCAAATTAAAGGCAAGGTAAATAAAGGAATACTGGCGATATAGAACATGATTTTCCAGCCATGATCCGCAACTAGCCACGCACCCAAGAGTGCTGAAGCCATACCACCAATGGCATAACCACTAAACATAATGGCAACCAAGGTGCTGCGAATACGTTTAGGTGCATATTCTGTCATCAGCGCAACCACGTTTGGCATGACTCCGCCAATACCCAGTCCTGCCAAGAATCTTAAAATTCCAAATTCAGTCGGTGTGGTTGCAAATGCGCCCATGAAAGTAAAACCGCTAAAAATGGCAATACAGATCATGATGGTTTTTTTGCGACCCAGTTTGTCTGAGAGTGTGCCAAAACTCATGGCACCAAACATCATGCCGAACAAAGCAGTACTGGCCAGTAATCCAGCTTGTACTGAACTGAGTGCCCACTCCTGCATTAAAATTGGTAATACGACGCCGTAAATGACTAAATCATAACCGTCGAAAATAATAATCATTAAACACCAAATCAGGACTCCCCAATGAAAAGGGGTAAATTTGGCTTCATCCACTAAAGTATTTATGTTCAGTTTATTGGTATTCACTTTGCGCTCCTGCATATGAATCTTTAGATTTGTGGCAACAATGCAGCAAAGCGTTTTTTTTGTCCAAAACCGATTACATATATATTCATACCTTAAAAGTTAGACGAGTGGGATTAAAAACGAAAACAATACTTTATAGATATCTAAAAACTGGATTCTGCCGGTTGTGAGATTTTATTTTCTCTATTGAGCTTTATTTTTCTGAAAAAAATATGCCTACTGATCAAATATAGACAACTTGATCGGTAGGCATATTTCAAAAATCACGGTCTGATTTGCAGATGACAAGGCTAAAAATTAAGGCTAAAAACTGTAGCGAGATGAGACCTTGGTCTGTTAAATCACGGCACGATCATAAACAATCGCTTCAAGGTCATAAACCTGATAAATACAATCAAATAATGAGCGGATATCTTCACTTTCATCCATGCTGCGTATCGCCAGAAAAATAGGACTCACAGCAGCATCATCGAGTAAAGGAATATAATGCAAATGCGATAACTGAATGGTTCTAGCGCTTTCAGGAACAACGCAAATCCCTTCACCTGCTGCAACCAGTCCCAAAGCCAGCTGAATTTCACGTACCTCTTTTAAACTTTTTGGATCGAGACTGTATTCCGAAAAAAGCGATCGGACTTGCGTAGAAAAGTTAGGTTTGGGGTGACTTGGGTATAAGAACAGGTTCTCATCCACAATATCGGTCAGAAAGACGCCTTTCTTTTGCGAGGCAAGTGGATGACTGGCATGCACCGCGACCATTAAAGGCTCTTCGCGTAAAAGGATTCGTCTAACTGCAGGATCCGAAATTCGTAGTCGACCAAAGCCTACATCAATCCGCCCTTCCTTGAGCGCCTGAATTTGATCTTTGGTGCTCATTTCAATCAGTTCAATTTTTAAATGGGGTTGTTGCTGACGAAATAAATACACTATTTTCGGTAATAAACCATAAAGTAGAGAACCGACAAAACCCAAAGTTACAGTTTTTTCGACCATTCCCACACGCTGGGTCATAGCCTTGATTTCTTCGGCATTAGACAAAAGTTTAACAGCATGTTGATAGAAGAACTGCCCCGCTTCAGTGGTTAGTAATGGTCGACTTCCACGCTCAAAAAGCTGTATACCCAGCTCAGCTTCAAGGTTTTGTATCTGACGGCTTAAAGGAGGCTGAGCAATAAACAGTTTTTCAGCCGCTTTGGTGAAACTTTGTTCTTCCACCACAGCAACAAAGTATCGTAAATGTCTTAGTTCCATAATCAACCATACCTTTAAAGCATAATAAAATGCAAATTTAATCTTAGACAGCAAATGTTTATTCTTTTAAGGTATACCACATGAGATAGACAAAGCAAGATTGGGAAGCTTAAAGATGTACAAATCCATAGAAACGTTGCTTGTTGAAATTCCAACCATCCGTCCGCACAAGATGGCTGTGGCAACCATGCAAACCCAAACATTAGTGTTGGTAAAAGTCACCACTGAAGATGGTTTCATCGGTTGGGGCGAAGCGACCACGATTGGTGGATTGGGATATGGCGATGAAAGTCCGGAAAGCGTTAAAACCAATATTGAAACATATTTTGCACCGTTACTGAAATCACTTTCAGGTCTGAATGTCGCTCAAACGATTAAAACCCTTAAACGCAATATCAACGGTAACCGTTTTGCTAAATGTGCCATTCAAACTGCACTACTGGATATTCAGGCACAACGCTTAGGTTTACCGTTAAGCGAAATCCTCGGTGGCCGTCTGCGTGATAGCGTGCCAGTACTTTGGGTACTTGCTTCAGGTGATACTGAGAAAGACATTGCTGAAGCGAAAAAAATGATTGAGCTGAAACGTCATAACGTATTCAAACTCAAAATCGGTTCACGTCCTGTAGAAGACGATGTTGCCCATGTTTTAGCAATCAAGAAAGCTTTGGGTTCAGACATCTCGATTCGTGTCGATGTCAATCGTGCCTGGTCAGAACTTGAAGCGGTTAAAGGTATTCAGTTATTGCAAGATGGCGGTGTCGACCTGATTGAACAACCATGTGCAATTGAAAATCTGGATGCAATGCAGCGTTTAACCCGTCGCTTTGATATTGCCATTATGGCGGATGAATCATTATACGGTCCGCAGAGTGCTTATCAGATTGCCCGTAACAACGGTGCATCAGTATTTGCAGTAAAAATTGCCCAGTCAGGTGGTCTGATTGAAGGTTGTGAAGTTGGGAAAATTGCCAAACTTGCAGGCATTGATCTGTACGGTGGCACCATGCTTGAAGGACCAGTCGGTACGATTGCTTCAGCGCATGTATTCTCAACTTTCGAAAGCTTGGCCTATGGCACAGAGTTATT
This sequence comes from Acinetobacter sp. ANC 5378, assembly GCF_013004315.1. NCBI lineage: Bacteria > Pseudomonadati > Pseudomonadota > Gammaproteobacteria > Moraxellales > Moraxellaceae > Acinetobacter > Acinetobacter sp. ANC 5378. The sequence goes on along the minus strand of NZ_JABERK010000005.1, from coordinate 160,800 downwards.
TGGCCCACTGCTATTGACTGAAGAAATTTTAAAAACACCGCTTCAATATCAAAACTATGAGTTGGTTTTACCAACTGTACCAGGTTTAGGTATCGAACTGGATTTAGACAAAATTGACAACTTACGTCGTCAGTAATTGAAGGAGTTAGACATGCTTTTCCAAGTACGCATGGATGTAAATATTCCGCTAGATATGCCAACTGAACAAGCCAACCAGATTAAAGCGGTTGAAAAAGCTTATTCACATGATTTACAGCGTCAAGGTAAATGGCGTCATATCTGGCGCATTACGGGTCAGTACTCAAACATCAGTATCTTTGATGTCGAGAGCAACGAAGAACTACACAATATTTTACAAGGTCTTCCTCTATATCCGTATATGAATATTGAAGTGATGCCATTAAACCGCCATCCTTCTTCTATTCATGAAGACGACCGCTAAGTTTTAAACATGCAAGATGGCGAACTTCTTCTCCATCTGCGCAAAAGCAGCATTCAAAGGGTAATTAAACAAGGATTGTGGCAGCCAGTGATCTCAAAACAAACACTGAGAAACTAGCCACCCAAAACCATACTTCCAAGGAGTAACAAAATGGATCGTCAAACGATTGAAAATGTAGTTAAAGCTTGTAACGTGGACACTTCTGAAGGTCCAGTAAATGCACGCGTACAACAAGTACTGGTACGTTTAGTTACAGATTTATTCCAAGCGATTGAAGACTTAGATTTAAGCCAATCAGAAGTTTGGAAAGGTATTGAAACTATTATCGACATTGCAAAAGCAGATGAGTTTGCATTGATGGGTTCTGCAGTAGGTCTTGAACATTTCCTTGACTTACGTGCTGATGAAGCAGATGTAAAAGCAGGTTTAACTGGTGGTACGCCACGTACGATCGAAGGTCCACTTTATGTTGCAGGTGCACCTGAATCAACTGGTTTTGCACGTATGGACGATGGTTCTGAAGAAGGCAAAATCCCGACGCTTATCATCGACGGTACAGTAACGGATACTGATGGCAACATCATTCCGGGTGCTAAAGTTGAAGTATGGCATGCAAACAGCCACGGCAACTATTCATTCTTTGATAAGTCACAAAGCCACTTTAACCTACGTCGCTCAATCTTGACAGACGAAAAAGGTCAATACACTGCGCTTACTACTATGCCTGTAGGTTATGGCTTAAACCCTGAAGGTCCACTTCAAGGCGTATTAAACCAGATCTCTCGTCATGGTCAACGCCCTGCTCACGTGCACTATTTCATCTCTGCACCGGGCTTCCGTAAATTAACGACCCAGTTCAACATCGAAGGCGACAAATACCTTTGGGATGACTTCGCATTCGGTACACGTGAAGGTTTGGTTGCAGAAGCTGTTGATGTTACTGATGAAGCTGAAATCGCGCGTCGTGGCTTGAAAGGTCCTTTCAAACACATTCAATTCAACGTCGTTCTTCAACACGATAAAGAAGGTGCACCTTCTACTGAAGTTGAACGTCGCCGCGCAAGCGCTTAATAAGCTCATGATAAGGAACCGAGATGTCAATTTCATGACATTTCGGGGACTTACCCAAATTTGGAAAGTCGGAGAACGGACATGCCACGTATTCCTGTAATTAACACCAGCCATCTCGATCGCATTGATGAATTACTTGTTGAAAACTATGAAACAGGTGAATTCAAACTTCATCGTTCAGTATTCACAGATCAAGCCTTATTCGATTTAGAGATGAAATATATCTTTGAAGGCAATTGGGTTTACCTGGCACATGAAAGCCAAATTCCGAATAATAACGATTTCTATACCACTTATATTGGCCGTCAACCAATCATCATTGCACGTAACCGTGCAGGTGAATTGAATGCCATGATTAATGCCTGTTCACACCGTGGCGCACAATTGTGTCGCAACAAGAAAGGCAATAAAGCGACCTATACCTGCCCATTCCACGGTTGGACATTTAACAACTCGGGTAAATTGTTAAAAGTTAAAGATCCTTCTGATGCAGGCTATTCAGACTGCTTTAACAAAGATGGTTCTCATGACTTGAAAAAAGTTGCCCGTTTTGAAAGCTATAAAGGTTTCTTGTTTGGCAGCTTAAACCCAGATGTTCCATCGCTAGAAGAATACCTTGGCGAAGCGACTAAAATCATGGACATGATTGTAGGTCAGTCTGATCAAGGTCTTGAAGTTTTACGTGGTGCTTCTACCTACACTTATGAAGGTAACTGGAAGTTAACTGCTGAAAATGGTGCCGATGGTTACCATGTGTCTGCAGTACACTGGAACTATGCTGCAACGACTCAGCAACGTAAAGAAAAAGAAGCTGGTGATAACATTCGTGCCATGAGTGCGGGTTCTTGGGGTAAACAAGGCGGTGGTTCTTACGGTTTCGACAATGGTCACATGTTACTTTGGACCCAATGGGCGAACCCTGAAGACCGTCCAAACTTCGCTAAAGCAGAGGAATATACCGAGAAATTCGGTGCTGCAATGGCGAAATGGATGATCGAGCGTTCTCGTAACCTGTGTATTTATCCAAACGTCTATTTCATGGATCAGTTCGGTTCACAAATTCGTGTACTTCGCCCGTTATCTCCAAGCAAAACTGAAGTGACCATTTACTGTATCGCCCCTGTGGGTGAAGACAAGGAAGCGCGTTCACGCCGTATTCGTCAGTATGAAGACTTCTTTAATGCTTCAGGTATGGCAACTCCAGATGACTTGGAAGAATTCCGTGCATGTCAAGCTGGTTATGCCGGTATTGCGCTTGAATGGAATGATATGAGCCGTGGTGCAAAACACTGGATTCAAGGTCCAGATGATGCAGCCAATGAAATTGGTTTGAAACCAAAACTTTCAGGAATTAAAACTGAAGACGAAGGTTTGTATCTTGCTCAGCATGAACACTGGTTACATCTGATGAAAGACGCGATTACTTCTGAAAAAGAACTTGCTGCAACTGAAGGAGAAAACGCATGAGCGCGATTACTTTAGAAAAAATTGCTCAATTCCTCTACAAAGAAGCTCGTTTTCTGGATGATGAACAATGGGATGACTGGTTACAGTGCTATGCCCCATCAGCAGAATTCTGGATGCCATCTTGGGATGATGATGACAAACTGACTACAGATCCTCAGTCTGAAATCTCTTTGATTTATTACCCTGACCGTCAAGGTTTAGAAGACCGCGTGTTCCGTATCAAGACTGAACGTTCTTCTGCAACCATGCCGGATACCCGTACCAGTCACAACATTTGCAATATTGAAATTGTTGAGCAAAACGGTGATCAAGTAACTGTGCGTTTTAACTGGAATACTTTGAGTTTCCGTTATAAAACCAATTACAGCTACTTCGGTATGTCACGTTATGTGATTGATTGCTCAAGCGAGCAGTTCAAAATCTTGAACAAATACGTGGTTCTCAAAAATGATTACATCAATCAAGTGATTGATGTGTATCACCTCTAAGACTGCTCCCACAGACGAAAAAACCTTTCAGCCAGATGGAAAATTGGCTGAAAGGTCCAGATTTAAAGATTTATATAGGATATTCAGCCATGTCAAACCACAATGTTGCACTTCAATTTGAAGATGGCGTTACACGTTTTATTTCTGTTTCAGACGGAGAAACCCTGTCAGACGCAGCTTACCGTCAAAAGATCAATATTCCTTTGGACTGCCGTGACGGTGCATGTGGAACGTGCCGTGCGTTTTGTGAATCAGGTTCATATGACATGCCTGAAGAAACTTATATTGAAGATGCATTAACTCCTGAAGAAGCAGCTGAAGGCTACATCCTAGCTTGTCAGTGTAAACCGACTTCAGACGCAGTATTCCAGATTCAAGCGTCATCAGAAGTTTGTAAAACTGAAATTCATGAATTCCAGGGTACTTTGGCTCGTGTAGAAAATTTATCTGACTCGACCATCACCTTTGACATCCAGTTAGACGAAGGTCAGCCGGATATTCATTTCCTTGCTGGTCAATATGTCAATGTGGGTATTCCGGGAACTACTGAAACCCGTTCTTATTCTTTCAGCTCTAAACCGGGTAACCGTTTAACCAGTTTTGTGGTACGTAACGTACCAAACGGCAAAATGAGCGAATTTTTAAGTGCCAATGCCAAAACTGGCGACAAAATGACCTTCGCGGGTCCATTTGGTAGTTTCTACTTACGTCCAGTGACTCGTCCTGTGTTAATGCTTGCAGGTGGTACGGGTATTGCACCATTTATGTCAATGTTGCAAGTGCTTGAAGAAAAAGGTTCAGAACATCCAGTACGTTTAGTTTTTGGTGTAACCAATGACTTTGACTTGGTGGCCATTGAAAAACTGAATGAACTGCAAGAGAAATTCCCGTGGTTCGAATACCGCACAGTGATTGCTAACCCAGAATCTGCACATGAGCGTAAAGGTTATGTGACAAGTCATATTGAAAATGACTGGTTAAATGCAGGCGATGTTGATATTTATCTATGTGGCCCTGTAATGATGGTAGAAGCCGTGCGTGGCTGGTTAGAGGCTGAAGGCGTTAAACCTGCAAGCTTCTTATTTGAAAAATTCTCTGCAAACTAAGTTTAAGAGACTGAGCCGGAGAATAAAATGAATCGTGCAAAAAGATTTGAAAATAAAGTTGTGATCGTAACCGGTGCCGCTCAAGGCATCGGTCGCGGTGTCGCGCTGCAAGTTGCCAGCGAAGGCGCACAAGTCGTTATGGCTGACCTCTCCCCATATGTGGAAGAAGTGCTGGCTGAAATTGAAGCCACTGGTGGCGATGCGATTACCGTCAAAGCCAATCTGGAAACTTTTGCCGGTGCCCAGTCAGTCGTTGAAAAAGCATTGGACACTTATGGCCGTGTTGACGCATTGATCAACAACGTGGGTGGTGCAATCTGGATGAAACCTTTCGAAGAATTTTCTGAAGAGGAAATTATCAAGGAAGTGAATCGTTCATTGTTCCCGACCCTGTGGTGTTGCCGTGCAGTGTTACCTGAAATGATTAAAAATCAAAAAGGTACTATAGTTAACGTTTCATCTATTGCAACACGTGGTATCAACCGTGTGCCTTACTCTGCTTCTAAAGGTGGCGTAAATGGTTTAACGGCTGCCCTCGCCTTTGAACATGCCAAAGATGGTATCCGTGTCAATGCGGTGGCAACTGGTGGTACAGAAGCGCCACCACGTAAAGTGCCACGCAATGCTAATCCTCTGACCGAGTCAGAAAAAGAATGGATGCAACAAGTCGTGGATCAAACCATTGACCGTACTTTCTTGGGGCGCTACGGCACCATTCAAGAACAGGTGAATGCGATTGTATTCCTGGCTTCAGATGAATCTTCATATATGACAGGAACTGTGGTTCCTGTAGGTGGTGGTGATCAGGGTTAAACCTGATCTCATCAAAATTCAACAGGATCATTGAAATCTAAGCATGGAGGCAATAGCGCAATGACAACCCTGTTACAAACATTAAAAGATGACTGGTCCATTTCAGCCACGGTCGCAGGATTTTTGGCCGTGCTGATCTCCTATTCAGGTCCACTCATCATTTTTTTCCAGGCTGCCCAAAAAGCGCAAGTCTCCAGTGCCATGATGATTTCGTGGATTTGGGGAATTTCAATTGGTGCAGCAGTTGCCGGTATTTTTCTTTCGATTAAATACAAAGTTCCCGTGATTACCGCATGGTCTGCACCGGGAACGGCATTATTGGTGACCTTGTTCCCCAATATTTCATTGAATGAAGCCATCGCCGCATACATCACTTCTGCTGTGGTGATTTTTTTGATTGGAATTACCGGTTATTTTGACAAGTTATTGAAATGGATTCCCCAAGATGTCGCAGCTGGCATGATGGCCGGAATCCTTTTTCAGTTTGGTCTGGGACTGTTTACTGCAACTAATACCATGCCGATGATTGTTTTTGGCATGCTGATGGTGTTTCTCATTGCAAAGCGTTTAGTGCCACGTTATGCCATGGTTTGGGTGCTTGTTTCAGGTGTAGTTCTGAGTCTGGTTTTAGGCAAGATGAATCCGGTTGATGTCCATTTCACCCTCGCCATTCCGCAATTGATTGCCCCTGAATGGAGCTGGAATTCAACCCTGAATTTAGCCATTCCGCTGATTCTGGTCAGTCTTTCCGGTCAGTTTTTACCGGGTATGGCCATCATGAAACTCAGTGGTTATGACACTCCGGCTAAACCGATTATCACGGTAACCAGTATTGCATCCTTGGCAGTCGCTTGTGTCGGTGGGATTACCATCGTTCTGGCCTCGATCACGGCTGCTTTATGTATGGGTAAAGATGCACATGAACTGAAAGACAAACGTTATATCGCCGGAATCGCCAACGGTATTTTTTACATTTTAGGCGGTTTATTTGCCGGCAGTATTGTCATGTTGTTCAGCTTACTGCCTAAAGAACTGGTCGCTGCATTAGCAGGCCTTGCTTTACTGGGTGCGATTGCAACCAATATTTCTGTCGCGATGAAAAATGAATCTTATCGAGATGCAGCTCTCATCACCTTTTTAGCCACTGCCTCAGGCATGCATTTTTTAGGGCTCAGTTCCGTATTTTGGGGTATTTGTATCGGTATCATTGCGCATTTAGTTTTAAATAAACGTGAACCGAATAGCACTGCTCTCCCTTCAACTCAAAGCTCTAAAAGTTAATGGGCAAATGATTGTCTAGGAAACATTATGATTGATAAAAGCTCCGCTTCACTGACTGAAGCACTTTCCCAAATTAAAGATGGTGCAACCATCATGATTGGTGGTTTCGGTACGGCTGGACAACCGGCTGAACTGATTGATGGCTTGATTGAATTGGGTGTGAAAGACCTGATCATCGTCAACAACAATGCCGGTAATGGCGATTACGGTTTGGCTAAACTGTTAAAAACCGGTGCGGTACGCAAAATCATCTGCTCTTTCCCTCGTCAGTCAGATTCCTATGTATTCGATGAAATCTATCGTGCCGGCAAAATTGAACTGGAACTGGTACCGCAAGGCAACCTGGCTTGCCGTATTCAGGCTGCAGGTATGGGCTTAGGTCCAATCTACACCCCAACCGGTTTTGGTACGTTGCTAGCTGAAGGCAAACCGACCCTGAACTATGAAGGCAAAGACTTTGTGCTGGAAAACCCGATCAAGGCTGACTTTGCCTTGATTAAAGCGCATAAAGGCGACCGCTGGGGCAATCTGGTATACCGTAAATCGGCACGTAACTTTGGCCCGATTATGGCCATGGCAGCCGATGTCACCATTGCCCAGGTTTCTGAAGTGGTTGAACTGGGCGCACTTGATCCAGAGCACATCATCACCCCGGGGATTTTTGTTCAACACGTGGTTGCAGTAAAACCTGCACAGTAATTGGCATTGGAGTATTAAAAGATGAGTTATACCAAATTAAGCCGTGACCAGATTGCTGAACGTGTGGCACAAGACATTCCTGATGGTGCTTATGTGAACCTCGGAATCGGCTTACCGACCAAGATTTCCAGCTACCTGCCTTCAGACAAAGACGTGTTTTTACATTCTGAAAATGGTTTATTGGCCTTTGGTCCTCCTCCTGCTGAAGAAGACCGTGATCCAGAGTTAATTAATGCCGGTAAAGAATTTGTCACCTTGCTTGAAGGTGGTTCATTCTTCCATCATGGTGATTCCTTCGCCATGATGCGTGGTGGTCACCTGGATATTGCTGTGCTTGGAGCATTCCAGGTCGCTGAAAATGGTGACCTGGCCAACTGGCATACCGGTGCACCTGATGCGATTCCTGCAGTGGGCGGTGCGATGGACTTGGCTGTTGGTGCAAAAAAAGTCTTTATCACTACAGACCACGTGACTAAAAAAGGCGAGCCAAAAATCGTCGCTGAGTTATCTTACCCTGCGACTGGCTTGAAATGTGTCGACCGCATTTACACCGACCTCTGCGTGATTGATGTCACCCCTGAAGGTATGAAAGTGATTGAGAAAGTTGAAGGTCTGTCATTTGAAGAATTGCAGTCATTGACTGGTGCCAAACTGATTGATGCGACTCAAGGCTAATACACTTTAAATAAAATTTTAAATCCCCCTAATTCCCCCTGAGAGACTTAAGCATTGCTTTAAGTCGATGTGCAAGAAAAGGAGACTTTATACCCAAGCGCAAATCATTTTGAAGCTGGGTAAGTCTCCCTCCTTTTCAGGAGGGATTAAGGGAGCTAAAAGGATTACACAATGAAAAACGCATATATCGTAGATGCCATCCGTACCCCATTCGGCCGTTATGCCGGTGGTCTGGCTCCTGTTCGTGCCGATGACCTGGGTGCACTTCCAATCAAAGCCTTGATGGAACGTAACCCGTCAGTGAACTGGGAACAGGTTGATGACGTAATTTATGGCTGTGCCAATCAGGCCGGCGAAGATAACCGTAACGTTGGTCGTATGTCATCTCTGCTTGCAGGTCTGCCTTATCAGGTGCCTGCAACGACGGTCAACCGTTTATGTGGTTCATCACTGGATGCTGTAGCAATCGCTGCACGTGCCATTAAAGCTGGTGAAGCCAATCTGATTATTGCCGGCGGTGTGGAATCCATGAGCCGTGCGCCCTTGGTGATGGGTAAATCGGAAACTGCCTTTGGTCGTAGTCAAAAACTTGAAGACACCACCATGGGCTGGCGTTTTATTAATCCAAAACTGAAAGAAATGTATGGTGTCGAAACCATGCCGCAAACTGCTGAAAATGTGGCTGCACAGTTCAACATTAGCCGTGCAGACCAAGACCAGTTCGCTTTCTCCAGTCAGCAGCGCACAGCAGCAGCACAAGCAAAAGGTTTCTTTGCCAACGAAATCGTGCCTGTGGTGATTCCACAACGTAAAGGCGAACCCGTTGTAGTGGATACTGATGAACATCCACGTGCTTCAACAACATTAGAAGCTTTAACCAAGCTGAAACCGGTGGTGAAAGCCGAAGGTACGGTGACGGCAGGTAATGCTTCCGGGATTAACGATGGTGCAGCAGCCCTGCTGATTGCTTCGGATGATGCTGTAGCACAGTATGGCTTAAAACCACGTGCCAAAATTATTGGCGCAACGGTGGTGGGCGTTGAACCTCGCATCATGGGCTTTGGTCCTGCACCTGCGATTAAAAAGCTGTTGAAACAAACCGGTTTGACTTTAGAGCAGATGGATGTCATTGAGCTGAATGAAGCCTTTTCTGCTCAAGCCTTGGCGGTAACCCGTGACCTAGGTTTAGAAGATGGTTCAACCAAAGTCAACCCGAATGGTGGCGCGATTGCTCTGGGTCATCCCCTCGGTGCATCGGGTGCACGTCTGGTGACGACTGCTTTAAACCAGCTGGAACAAACGGGTGGCAAGTATGGCCTTTGTTCAATGTGTATTGGTGTTGGTCAAGGTATTGCCTTGATTATTGAACGCGTTTAAAAAATAGAATCCTTCAAAAACCTTTCCTTGCTGTGCTTTTTTTTATAGCCATATTTAAATTTTGTACAGCAAGGATTGAGGAAGGATAAGTAATAAAAGGAATATCTATGCCAACTTTTAGCTCGAATGGTGCTGAAATCAATTACCAAACCTTTGGTAATGTGACTAAACCTGCGATCATTTTTTCAAATTCGCTTGGGACGAATTATGCAATGTGGCAACCTCAAATTGATCATTTTAAAGATGATTTTTTTGTGATTTGTTATGACACACGCGGTCATGGTGCATCATCAGCTCCACAAGGTCCCTATACCCTTGAGCAATTGGGTCAAGACGTAGTGAACCTGCTTGATCATCTTAATATTGAAAAAGCTGTTTTTTGTGGTATTTCAATGGGTGGCTTAACGGGTCAATGGCTTGCCGTTCACAAGGCCAAACGTTTTAACCAAATCATTGTCTGCAATACTGCAGCGAAAATTGGTCAAGAACAAGCGTGGAATGAACGCGCAGCACTGGTACGTGAGCAAGGTTTACAGCCGATCGCTTCAACTGCAGCTGGGCGTTGGTTTACGGATAAATTTATTCAAAGCAATGCAGCAGAAGTTGAGAAGTTGCAAAACAGCTTGGCAGCTGGTAGCGCCGAAGGTTACGCAAGTTGCTGTGAAGCTTTGGCAAAAGCAGATTTACGTGAACAGTTAGAAGAAATTCGTGTACCGGTACTGGTTATTGCAGGTCAAAAAGATCCTGTGACCACAGTTTCAGACGGTCAATATATGGTCAATCATATTAAAAATAGCGCGTTATTTGAAATTAATGCCTCGCATATTTCAAATATTGAATGTCCAAACGAGTTCAATCAGGCTGTTCAGCAGTTTATTGCTCAATAGAAAAATAACACAATTAGCCCTCACAAATTTGTGGGGGCTTTTTTTATAGCGGCTCAAAAGTAAAATTGCAGTGCTCTATAAAACCTATAAAAACCTGAATAATTTATGATACGTTTGTTTAAATCAAAAACAAAGAACTGAAAAAAATGCCAAAAATCGTGATCTTTTCCGGTGCAGGAATGAGTGCAGAAAGTGGAATCAATACATTTCGTGATCATGATGGGCTCTGGGAAAACCACAAGATTGAAGATGTCGCGACACCCGAAGCATGGCAAAGAAATCCGCAACTGGTGCAACGCTTTTATAATGCACGACGCAAAAGTGTTTTGGAAACACAGCCCAATTTAGCACATCAACTCATTGCCAAAATTCAAGACTTTGCAGAGTGTTATGTGATTACCCAAAATATAGATGACTTACATGAACGTGCTGGAAACCGGCATGTTTTACATTTACATGGCAATATTCGCTTGGCCAAAAGCTCTGCGCCTGGTGCCCAGTATTCTGAGACTTTCTATCCGATCCAAGGCTGGGAATTAAACCTGGAACGAGATAAATGTCCGCAAGGCTATCCGCTGCGTCCGCATGTGGTCTGGTTTGGCGAAGCGGTTCCGGCTTATGAACACGCCATGCAACTAGTTCAAGATGCCGATATTTTTATCGTGATCGGATCCAGTCTGGTGGTTTACCCAGTTGCCGGACTGATCCATGAAATACCTGAAAGCTGTGAAGCGTATTATATTGACCCTAAAGCCGATCACCTTCGAGTACCGCAGCAATATCATTTGATTCCCCAAACAGCAACTCAAGGTATGCAAAGCCTGTTTAGCCAGCTTGAAGAAAGATTTTCCAATAAAAGCTAAAATGAGAGAATTTTGTCCTTCAATCTCTGCCCGATTGAAACGAGATATCATTCAGGTCATTCAACTCAACAAAAGATTTGGCAGCATTATTCCATTTTATCAGTTAAAAAAGATGTCATGAACAATACCCTTTCATGACATCTTCTGTATTAATACATTGCTGCAATGATTATTTTGCTTTTTTATAAATTGAGCCTGAACCCACCAAATTTCCGGTTTTCTCGTCAATCGCAAAATCAACCACACCGGCACCTGCATTCACCTCAAGTAAACCATTCTTGCTGACTGAGGCAGGAACAGGATTTTTCTTTTCCGTTTTACCGGTTGCTTTGTCTTTTAATGTATTGGTAATGAAATAATTGTCACCATTTTTGCTAATCTCGAGTGAATTTTCAAGTTTTGGATTTTCTAGGGTATTTTTCCAAGTGCCCTGATAATCTGGTGCTTTGGCACAAGCAGTTAATAGAAGTAATAACGTGATTCCTGAAAAATATTGAATATATTTCAAAATGTTGACCTTGAGTATTGCAAAGCGGTCATTATAGAAAAAACAATCTTTCGGTTAAGCGGGTTCTTGTTGGCAAACCGTTTCAGCAGTACGGCATCTGTTTTGCTTTCGTCATTTTTTGAAATTTATATCCACATTTCATTCATAAAAATGAGAAAACCCATCATTTGATGGGTTTTCTCATATTCTAGCTAGACGTGATCTTATGCAGTTTTTTGCATGCTACCTGTTTCTTCAAATTTTGCATGCCAAGACAAAGCTTCTTGCAAAATATGCGGCGTGTGTCCGCCCTTTGCACAAGCACGGTCAAAATAGTCGTTTAAAGCTTCGCAATAGCTTGGATGTGCACAGCAGTCAATAATTTTACGGGCACGTTCACGCGGTGCCAAGCCACGCAAATCTGCCAGACCTTGCTCTGTCACCAATACATCAATGTCATGTTCAGTATGATCGGTATGACTGACCATTGGAACCACCGATGAAATTGCACCACCTTTAGCAATCGACTTGGTCACAAAAATTGCAATATGCGCATGACGAGTAAAGTCGCCTGAACCGCCAATTCCGTTCATCATTTTGGTACCGGTGACATGGGTCGAATTTACGTTGCCGTAGATATCAAACTCAAGTGCCGTGTTAATCGCAATAATCCCTAAACGGCGGATGATTTCAGGATTATTGGAAATTTCTTGCGGACGTAGCACAATCTTGTCTTTGTATTGTTCAAAGTTGCTCATGACACGCTTGGCACAAGCGTCAGAAAGCGTCATTGAACAACCTGAAGCAAAGGTCATTTTTCCAGAATCAATCAAGTCGAAAGTACAGTCCTGTAAGACTTCCGAGTACATTTCCAGATGATGGAAGTTTGAATGCTCAAAGCCCGAAAAGACTGCGTTGGCAATTGAACCCACACCTGACTGTAATGGACCTAGATTTGCCGGCAAGCGCCCTGCTGCCACTTCATTCTCAAAGAATTGAATCAGGTGTTGGGCAATCGACAAGGTGTCGCTATCGGGTTCATCCATATTGAAGGATGTATCAGGAATATCATTCAGTACAATCGCGGAAATCTTTTCCGGACTCACCTGAATGCCGATTGTACCTATACGATCGCCGGCGTGAATCAAGGGAATCGGTGCACGGTTTGGACGGGCTTTGGGCACATAAATATCATGCACACCTTCAAGTACAGGATTGATTGTATTATCAATTTCGATAATGACATGATCAGCCATTTCAATAAAGTTAGCCGAGTTACCGCATGAACCTGTTGGAATAATCTGACCATCTTCTGTAATGGCAGTTGCTGCAATGACAGCCACATTAATACGCGGTAAATTATGATGACGAATGTTATCTGCCATTTCAGACAGATGCTGATCGATATACATCACTTCGCCGGCGTTAATGGATTTACGCAAGCCCGGATCGGCTTGATAGGGATAACGACGTTGAATGGCATGCGCTTCATTTAAACGGCCATCAATTTTATTGCCTAAACTTGCACCAGTTGCCAGGGTGATTTTTAAAGGATGTTGCTGAGCATAATCAGCCAAAGCCAAAGGGACTGTTTTGGCTTCACCGGCACCACCAAAACCACTTAAACCCACTACAGCACCGTCTTGAATCAATTCAATCGCTTGTTGAGCAGACATTATTTTGTCGCGAAGGGAGACTAAGCGAATGCGTTCTAAACCATTCATAATAAAAATCTCAAAAAATACACATATTGTTTACCACCATCCCAGCACGCTGAAATGGTGGCTTTTATTGCTTATCGCATCTGTTCGTTATTGATGTTCTTAATAGCAATGTTTTTTTAATAAATAGAGTTTAGATCAGTTCAACCGCAACCGCAGTCGCTTCACCACCACCAATACATAAACTGGCAATCCCTTTCTTGCCACCAGTACGTTTTAACGCGTGAATCAAGGTCACAATAATACGTGAACCCGATGAACCCAGTGGATGTCCGAGTGCACACGCACCACCGTTCACATTGACCTTGGCTTCGTCTAAATTGAAAGCATCCATAGCCGCCATGGTCACCATCGCGAAGGCTTCATTAATTTCCCAAAGATCAACTTCTGCAGCAGTCCAGCCAGTTTGCTTTAAGACTTTCTCAATTGCGCCTACGGGAGCAATACTGAATTCAGAAGGATGCTGAGAATGGCTGGCATAAGCGAGAACTTTAGCAACGGGTTCAAGTCCACGTTCAGCTGCAATTTCTTCCGAAGTAATCACCAATGCAGATGCACCATCGCTGATTGAGCTGGAGTTTGCCGCTGTAATGGTGCCATCTTTTTTAAACGCTGGACGTAAAGTCGGAATTTTGTCTGCTTTGGCATTCAGTGGTTGCTCATCTTGCTCAACCACCACATCGCCCTTACGGCTCGATACGGTTACAGGCGCAATTTCAGCCTTGAAATAACCATTATTAATGGCAGTCACGGCTTTATTTAAAGAGCTGATCGCAAAAGCATCTTGTTGCTCGCGGGTATAGCCTTTTTTATCTGCCATTTCTTGTGCAAGGATGCCCATAGAAAGACCGGTTTCTGCATCTTCCAGACCTTCCTGGAACATGTGGTCTGTGGTTTTACCATGTCCCATACGGTAACCGCTACGTGCTTTTTCCAGTAAATATGGTGCATTACTCATGGATTCCATACCACCGGCAACCACAATTTGTGCAGAACCGGCTTTAACAGCATCGGCAGCTTGCATCACCGCTTTCATACCCGAACCACAAATTTTGTTGATGGTGGTCGCACCGGTAGAATCAGGTAAGCCTGCCTGGCGCATGGCTTGACGTGCCGGACCTTGCTTTAAACCCGCAGGTAAAACACAGCCAAAAATCACTTCATCAATATCTGTAGGCTGTAAGCCTGAACGTGCCACCACTTCTTTAATGACCACTGCGCCTAAATCGGGTGCGGTACATGCAGAAAGTGCACCTTGAAAACCACCCATCGCTGTACGTACACCATTCACAATAACAATCATTTTTTCCATCCTAATTTATAAATTTTGTTGTTTGATATGAGCAGAAGACCCTGCCCATATCATTTCCTTTTATGCAAGTAGAGGTTAAACCCAAGTGCTGAGCTTAAGATTGAGCAGTAAAGTAATCTTCTGGCAATTGCATCATCAAGTTTGAACCGGCTTTAATTTGGGCAATATGTGCAGTTAAGCCAGGTAACACTTTCTCTGCAAAGTACTGCGCCAAAATAAGTTTGTTTTGATAGAACGCTTCTGTTTTAACTTGAGCCGCCTGCGAAATTTTCGCAAACATATAGCTGAAGCTAAGTAAGCCCACAGCATGCAAGTAATTTACCGCAACACCATTGGCAAAATCAGCTGCGCCTTTCGCCTGCTCCAAAATGAACTGGGTAATCGCTTCCACTTCGGTACACGCGTTTACAGTCGCGGCTTTAATCGCCAGTGAATCATCCAGTGTAGCGACAAATTCACGAATTTCAGTGATATATTCAGCCATATTCGCACCATTGTTGCGAATGGTTTTACGACCGATTAAATCCTGCGCCTGCACACCGTTAGTGCCTTCATAAATCTGTGAGATCCGCAGGTCACGAACGCACTGTTCCATGCCCCATTCACGGATATAACCATGACCACCAAACACCATTTGTGAATCAAGTACAGCATTCAATGCCGTATCGGTTAAATAGGCTTTGGCAATTGGGGTTAACAACGCCACACGGTCATTGGCTTTTTTAACCGCTTCAGCATCACTCGAAAATTTGGTGATATCCAGTTGCTGACCGACATAGACCGCAAATGCACGCGATGCTTCATTGTTAGCACGACCGTTAAGCAACATACGACGCACATCACCGTGTACCAGAATCGAATCGGCTGGTTTCTCTGGTGATTTCACCCCTGTTGCACTGCGGCCTTGTAGACGGTCTGTCGCATATTGCGCCGCATTCTGATAGGCAAACTCAGATGCGCCTAAACCTTGAATCCCCATAGACAGACGTTCATAGTTCATCATTACGAACATGGCTGCCAGACCTTCATTTTCTTTACCCACAAGAAAACCTTTCGCAGCATCAAAGTTCAACACGCAAGTTGCAGAACCTTTAATCCCCATCTTGTGTTCAATCGAACCGGCACCCATGCTATTGCGTTCGCCCAATGAACCATCTTCATTCACGAGGAATTTCGGCACGATGAATAACGAAATACCGCGTGAACCTGCAGGTGCATCCGGTGTTTTAGCCAGTACCAGATGAATAATGTTTTCTGATAGGTCATGCTCACCACTGGTAATGAAAATTTTGGTTCCGCTAATGTCATAAGAACCATCTTCATTGCGTTCAGCTTTGGTTTTAATAATGCCTAAATCAGTCCCTGCATGCGGTTCAGTCAGACACATGGTGCCTGACCATTCTCCAGTATAAATTTTAGGTAGATAGGTTTGTTTTTGCTCTTGAGAGGCGTAGTTGTTCAATGCCATGCCTGCGCCCACAGAAAGTAGCGGGTAAAGCATAAACGAGGGATTGGTCGCCCAAATCATCTCATCGGCAAGCACCGTCAGCATTTTCGGCATGCCTTGGCCGCCCCATTCTTCTTCCGCACCCAAGCCAATCCAGCCGCCTTCTGCATATTGTTTAAATGCTTCTTTAAAACCTTTAGGCGTAGTCACAACACCATTGCTAAATTGAGCACCGCCTTCTTCATCACTTGAGCGGTTTAAATCCAGAATCACATTTTTAGAAAATTTTGCCATTTCTTCTAAAATGGCATTGGCCGTTGCCATGTCAATGTGGGCTAAGTCGTCATTGCCTTGCCAAAAATCTTCAGCCTTAAATACATCATTTAAAATAAAATCCATGTCTTTAAGAGGTGCGTTATAAATAGGCATATTGCTTTCCTTGGGTGAAGACTTCACATTGAATATTGAAGTGCTTTTTTAAGTTGTAAGAACCTAAACTGAAAATAACGAGCTTTATTTCAACCCATATATATTTAAATAAAATTTGGGCGTTCAAACCGGCTTTCAATATCCATCAGGAGAAATGGCATTGAGCTAAAATCCAGTTTGAAGGACAGCCCCATAAGGGTTTAAGAGTTAAAATGTGTTCATCATCTGATGTTCACTCGAATGTTTGCTGAATAAAACATCTTTTCTGTAATTGACTTTGAATTGAACGATTCATCCTAAAACCTAATCTTTAAATATACGGTTGAAATACTGTTTGATCAGCACATTATTCTGTTTGCGTTTAATCGGTGATTTCACGTTTCAGCGCAAAAAGACAATAAAATAATTATGGATCAATTGGAATTTTATTGGCGATTATTGACCTCTCAGGTTCTCATTTATTGACTTTTAATTTTCGCTATGCAATTGAGAGCTATCAAATTCAGAATAGGGTTAAATATAAATATCTATTTTAAATATTAATTTTTACCCATACCCGACAATGGTGGAATGGTCATCACGATTTTATGGGTATATGTTGAAGGCGCTTTTTTTAATGTCTGCTTGGGACGATTGCAATGAATACAGTACGCCAACAAAATTTTCTATTACGTAAAGAGAAAATTTTAGCCATGGCAGAAACGCTGTTGCTGGATAACAATCAGGATATTACGCTTGGAGAGTTAGCCTCTGAACTGGATATTGCCAAAGGTACAATTTATAAGCATTTTAAAAGCAAGAATCAGCTGTATTTAGAATTGATTATCTTGAATGAAAAAAGACTGTTAGAAATTTCAAAGAAATATAAAAATAATATTAAAACCTATGTCTCCCAGTACATGCTTTACAACATGTTAAATTCCAACCGCACGATTTTATTACATGTGATTGAAGACCGGTTAACCAATAATGAAAGAAAATTAAAAGAATTATTTGAAGAATTATATCAAGTCCGTGAAGAACGGATTATTGAAATCAAAGACATGACCGATGAATATTTAAAATCATTAGATAGCGCCATGTCGATTCGCGATTATTTATCTTATATCTGGACGGTGACTTATGGTGCCTCGTTATTACTCAATTCCACCCATTATCAAAAATCCATTGGTTCACGTGAACGCTTAATCAAGCTGTATATTAATCAGGCGCTCATGACTCCGGATAAAATTTCTTCGGTGGATTAATTCGGTAAGTTACTAATAATCCATGATTGAGCTGGGGGTTCTGATTAGTGATGAATGATTCCATGAGCTGAACCATCGAGTTCATTCATTTGACTGAATAATTCATGACACATCTGACGCAGCCATTGATGGCTGGTTTTATGATGACAAGACATATGCCAATATTGTTTAACCGCATAGGTGGGAAAGGTAATCGGTGCTTCAAAAATTTGTAAATTCCCACGCGACAATAAGACCTCACTTAAATAATAAGGCACTGTCGCAATTGCATCGGTTTCCTGAACCACCAGCCCGACCCCTAAATAGCTCGGTAAACGCATCAAGATATTACGTTTTAATTCTAAATTTAACAGCTCATTTTCAATATGGTAATGCCCCATGCCTGCATCAATATCAATATGCTGTTCACTAATATATTGTTCCGTGCTTAAACGGTTTCCACTCAGCCTTGGATGATCCTTGGAAGCAATCACCACATAATATTGCTCAAATAATTTTTGCTGATAAAAACCGTTTTCCAGATTCGGTAAAAAACCAATGGCTAAATCAATTTCCCCATTGGCCATTTGATAACTGGTTTCAGAAGTAATCGCACGCACATTCAAGCGAATATGGGAGGCATGTTGTTTTAAATACTGGGAAATTTTAGGCAATAACACCAAATGCGACACATCGGTCATGGCAATGGTAAATTTTTGCTGCGAGGTCGACTGATCAAAATTAATGGTGAAATTGTTAATGATCTCAACCTTACTCAGCGCCTCACTCACCAAGGGGAAAAGCTGTTTGGACAGTTCGGTCGGCACCATCTCGTTGCCAATTCTTAAAAAAAGCGGATCGTTATAATGCTGACGGATTTTATTCAGGATATTACTGACCGTCGGCTGGCTCATCGCCAGATATTCAGCTGCAACTGAAACACTTTTATATTTATAGATATAAAGAAAAACACTGAGTAATTTACAGTCAAGTTCAAACACGAATCAAAATCCCTGATCTTCTATTTTTAAAACTGCTATATCATCTGCTTTTTTCGACCTATTTCCAATGTTCATTTATATCGAATATGGCATGCAATTGTAATTAAATTGATACTTGATCATATACGCGTGACTAAGAATTAAATATTTTTTATTTATGAATCAAGCTCTAAACTGTATATCTTTTCGTCTAAGGCTTCGGTAAGATCAGTTTCAATAGGTGATAAAAACAATAGAAATATCACTTAAAACAAAAATGACATTCAAGAATAAATAACAGGAACAAGGTCCTCTATGGAAAACCAGACGTTTGATTATATTGTCATTGGTGGCGGCAGTGCCGGTTGTGTATTGGCGGGGCGTTTATCCGAAAATCCAGATATTTCAGTGTGTTTATTAGAAGCTGGCAGTCATGGCAATACATGGACGGTGAATACACCCGCTGCAGCCGTGATCAGCATACCCACAAAAATCAATAACTGGGCCTTTGAAACCGTGCCGCAAAAAGGTCTGAATGGCCGTAAAGGCTATCAACCACGCGGGAAATGTTTGGGTGGCTCATCTGCCATTAATGCCATGATTTATGTGCGTGGACATCAAAAAGACTACGATCAATGGGCAGAACTCGGCAATCACGGTTGGAGTTATCAGGAGGTGCTGCCCTACTTCATTCGCTCGGAAAATAATCATGATATTGAAAATGAATATCACGGCAATACCGGGCCATTGTCGGTATCGAATTTGCGCACTGACAGCCCATGGCATGAGCGTTATATTACGGCAGCCAAAGAACAGGGTTATAAAATTCTGGATGACTTTAATGGGGCGGAACAGGAAGGTTTAGGCGTGTATCAAGTCACGCATATTAACGGTGAGCGCTGTAGTTCAGCACGTGCCTATTTATTTCCGCATTTGCAACGCCCCAACCTGACCATTTTCACCCATGCATCCACGCAGCGCATTTTAATTGAAAATCAGATTGCGGTTGGCGTCGAAGTTAAACATGCTGGTCAAATCAAACAGCTGCGTGCCAATAAAGAAGTGTTGTTAAGCGCAGGTGCGATGCATTCACCGCAGATTTTAATGCTTTCCGGTATTGGCGATGAAAAAGAGTTGTCTGAGCATGATATTGAGGTGACTCAGCATTTACCGGGTGTCGGTAAAAATTTTCACGATCATCCCGACTTTATTTTTAGTTATACCGTCAGTGAGATTGCCGGCACTTTTGGCGTGTCACTGGCCGGTACGATCGATCTGGTGAAACAAATTTCGCGCTATCGTAAAGAACGCCGTGGCATGCTCAGCACCAACTTTGCAGAATGTGGCGGCTTTTTAAAAAGTACACCTGAAAAAGACATTCCGAATCTACAGCTGCATTTTGTGGTGGCTTTGGTCGATAACCATGCCCGCACTTTCCATGCCAGCCACGGTATTTCCTGTCATGTTTGCCTGCTGAATCCGAAAAGTCGTGGCAGCATTAAAATCAGCGGTCCAAGCATCGATGATCCTTTGCTGATCAATCCGAATTTCTTTGATCATGAAGATGATATTGAAGATATGGTCAATGCCTATAAGGTCACAGAACAACTGATGCATTCACCGGCCTTAAAAAGGCTGCATAAAAAAGATCTGTTTTGTGCTTCGGTCAAAACCGATGATGAAATTCGGCATATTTTGCGTGAACGTGCAGATACCGTGTATCACCCGGTCGGCAGCTGTAAAATGGGCGTTGATGAAATGGCCGTGGTTGATCCGCAGCTTTGTGTCTATGGCATTGAAAATTTACGTGTGGTGGATGCCTCCATCATGCCAAATGTGGTCAATGGCAATACCAATGCGCCAACCATCATGATTGCTGAAAAAGCGGTGGATATGATACGCAATAAACAATTGCACGCTTAATTCAAACAGCAAGCTCAATTTATTCTCACCTCACTTAGAGTGACTTGTTGACATATTGGAACTCTTCATAAAATATTTATAATAAATTCAAAGTTATAAGCAAAGTGAGAATAACCAAATCATAATCAAAAATTCAGGTTATTCTCTCTCACCAAAGGCAAAGGATATGTAAGATGTTGAATCACAAAATGGATCAAAATACAGATCAAAATATCTCGATCGAATTACAGCAATTATTCGAGAAACAACAACAGGCATTTACTGAAAACAGTTACCCGAGTTTAGAACAGCGTAGACAGCATCTTAAAACCTTGCAGCAATTGATTCTGCAGAATAAAACCGAGATTAATCTGGCGATTAGCCATGATTTTTCCAACCGAAGTCATTCTGAAACTGAAATGTTCGAGGTCATGACCAGCGTACTCGGCATTAAATACGCGTTAAAAAATTTGAAAAAATGGATGCGTCCCAGCAAACGTCATATTGGTATTCTTTTCCAACCTGCGACAGGTTATGTCCTGTATCAACCTGTCGGTGTGGTGGGTATCGTTGTGCCATGGAATTATCCGCTGTTTTTAGCCATTGGTCCCCTCTGCCAAGCACTCGCTGCAGGAAATCGAGTCATCTTAAAAATGAGCGAATATACGCCTGAATTTTCTGCATTATTCAAGCAACTGATTGCGCAAGCCTTTCCTGAGGATTTGGTTAGTGTGGTCAATGGTGATGCAGAAGTTGCACAGAAATTTACTCAATTACCTTTTAATCACATCTTATTTACCGGTGCCAGTGAAGTCGGTAAACATGTGATGCGTGCAGCAGCCAACAACCTCACACCAGTGACGTTGGAACTCGGTGGAAAGTCTCCAGCACTGGTTTTAGCCGATGCCAATATTCGTGAAAGTGCACGACGGATTGCCTTTGGCAAAGCCATGAATGCCGGACAGACCTGTGTTGCGCCCGATTATGTGCTGATTCCTGCGCAATTGCAGGCCCAATTTATTGAAGAATATGCGACTGCGATTCAGGAGTTTTTTCCAAAATTAGCCGATAACCCTGATTACACCGCGATTATTAACGAGCGACAGCTCAATCGTTTAAATCACTATCTTGAAGATGCAACTGCAAAAAATGCGACTGTTCATGTCATTACCGATGCCTCTTCAGGACGACGTTTAGCACATTATGTTTTAAGCAATGTCACAGATGATATGCAGGTGATGCAAAATGAAATTTTTGGTCCATTATTGCCAATTGTTACTTATCAGCAGCTTGATGAAGCGATTAACTATATTAATCAAAGACCGCGTCCTTTAGCTTTATATTATTTTGGTTATAACAAGCAAGAGCAGCAAAAAGTCCTCATGCAAACCCACAGTGGCGGTGTTTGCCTCAACGAAACCTTGGTTCATGTTGGACAGGAAGATTTACCCTTTGGCGGTGTAGGTACATCAGGACTGGGTAATTATCATGGCTATGAAGGATTTGTCACCTTTAGCCATGCGAAAGCTGTGTTTAACCGACCGAAATTTAGTTTGATGCGTCTGTTCTATCCGCCTTATGGCACATTTATTCAAAAACTGATTTTAAAACTGTTTATCCGTTAAGGTTTTGTGATTCATACAAACTGAATAAAAAAGGCTGAAGATCAACTTCAGCCTTTTTACTTATCATCAGAAAAATTCGTGCCGCATTAATCAGCAGAAATATCTTCAAATAAAACTGAAGATAAATAACGCTCACCCGCATCCGGTAAAATCACCACAATGGTTTTTCCGGCATTTTCAGGACGTGCAGCTAATTGTGCTGCCGCTGCCATTGCTGCACCACTTGAAATACCCACCAGAATACCTTCATGTGTCGCAGTTTTACGCGCCCATTCAATCGCTGCTGAACTTTCAATCGCAATGACTTCATCAACCAAATCCAAATCCAGATTTTTTGGAATAAAGTTTGCGCCAATACCCTGGATTTTATGCGGTCCCGGCGTTAATGGCTCACCACGTTTAGTTTGTCCAATAATCGGTGATTCAGCCGGTTCAACAGCAACCGAATAAAGCGGCTGATTTTTTACCTGCTCAAAATAACGTGAAATACCTGAAATGGTACCGCCTGTTCCTACACCCGAAACTAAAATATCAACTTTACCACCGGTTGCTTCCCAAATTTCAGGACCCGTAGTTTGCTCATGAATTTTAGGGTTGGCCGGATTTTCAAATTGTTGCGGTAAATAATACAGTTCCGGTTGTTCAGTGGCTAAACGCACTGCTTCATCCACAGCACCTTTCATGCCTTTAGCCGGTTCAGTCAGAACCAGATTTGCGCCAAATGCCTTTAAAACTTTACGACGTTCAACACTCATACTTGCAGGCATGGTTAAAGTGATGTCATAACCTTTTGCAGCCGCTACGAATGCAAGTGCAATCCCGGTATTTCCACTAGTCGGTTCGACAATATGCATCCCAGGTTTAAGCAAACCTTTTTCTTCAGCATCTGCAATTAAAGCGGCACCTACACGACATTTCACAGAAAATGCAGGATTACGGCTTTCAATTTTAGCCAGTACCGTTGCAGGTGAAGAAATTGAACGATTGATACGAATTAAGGGAGTGTTGCCAATAGATTCAGCATTATTACTATAAACCGCAATGCCTAAATTATTTGGTGTTGGAAATGCAGAATCTGTACTCATTTTAACTCCTTGAGCGATCTTTTGATTTTAAAGTCATGCCTTTCATCATAAGCCATTTAGACCCTGAAGATAAGATTTTCTATTCCAATTTTTTTCGCTTTAAGTATATATTTAAGCCTAAAAAACAAATATTTTTTCACATCCTCACAGCTGGGTTTTCTTAAATAGTTACAACTTAAATGACTTATTTGTCGTCAATAAGATTTGTATTTATCCTTGTTATTGCACACAATATCAAGCAAATGAAAACTGATTTAGGGAATACAATGTCTAATAAGGGTTATAGCCGATTCTATCGACAATTTACGCAAAAGATTCTAGATAAAATCGTGACACCTCAAGTCTTAGGCAATACTGAAGAATTAGAAAAAACCATAGAACAGCAACTCGATAAAAAAATAATTTGTTATGTTTTACAAGATGCGTCCATCAGCAATACCGTCATCATTGATACTGAAGCCCAAGCACGAAAACTGCCTTCGGTTTTTACACCGTTAAGCATTCAGGAGTTTAAAGAAGATGACTCCATTCTGGCTTTAAATGTACCGAGTTCCAAAAATGAGGCCTACCATTATTCGGCAAAACTCATTCGACTGATTGAAGCTTTGGAAAAATACCCTGAATACGATATTGAACTGGTACCGGTCACCGTTTTATGGGGACGCTCACCTGAATATGAAAATTCCTGGTTTAAAGCTTTATTTGCGGATGCATGGGCGACCCCATCCAAACTAAAACAAGCCTTGAATATTTCATTATATAGTCGTGAAAACTACATTGAGTTTCATAAGCCGATTTCGCTTAAATCCGCGATTGAAAAAGCCAAAATTGAACATCCGAATTTTTCACCCGCGCATTCTATTGTCAAAGAACTCAATACCAATTTTAATAAACATAAAGAAGCGATTTTAGGTCCCGACTTATCGGACCGTCGTAATCTCATTAATAAGTTAATGAAAACCGAAACGGTTCAAGATGCGATTCGCAAAGAAAGTATTGATCATAAAATTAGTATGTTTGAGGCAGAAAATCGCGCTAAAGGTTATTTAACCGAAGTGGTTTCTGATTTTTCATATTCCACCTTACGTTTCGCGGAACTTGCCTTGACCAAGTTATGGACGCAACTTTATGACGGTATTAAAGTGCATAATTTCGATACGGTGCGTGAATTAGCGAAAGATTATGAAATTGTCTATACGCCATGCCATCGCAGTCATATCGATTATTTATTGCTCTCTTACGTGATTTTTAACCGTGGACTCATGGTTCCACACATTGCCGCGGGAATTAATTTAAACCTGCCTGTTGTGGGACAAATCATGCGTGGCGGTGGTGCCTATTTTATTCGCCGTACGTTTAGTGGCAATGAGCTTTATACTTCGGTTTTTAAAGAATATTTACACAGTCTTTTATCGCGTAACACGCCTTTGGAATATTTTATTGAAGGTGGACGTTCACGTACCGGGTTATTATTGCCGCCTAAAAAGGGCATGCTTTCGATGACAGTACAAAGTCATTTACGCGGTGCGACCAAACCGATTGCTTTTATTCCGACCTATTTTGGTTATGAAAAGCTGATGGAAGGTACCTCGTACTTAAATGAACTGAATGGCAAACCCAAGGAAGCCGAATCGATCTGGGGCATTTTAAGTTCAGCGCGTAAAATTGAAAAAGTCTTTGGACAAGTCCATGTTAATTTTGGCGAACCCATTTTTCTGGATAAAATTTTAACTGCCAATCACGCAGATCAAATTAAATTAAATATTAATGATGAATTACCTCAACCTGTCGTTCAAACCGTGAATCAGGTTGCGAGTTCAATTTTAGAAAATATTAATAAAGCGGTCGTAGTTAATCCTATTTCACTGATCTCACTGATTTTACTCAATGTTGAAAATCATGCTTTAAGTGAACATGATTTAATCTCGCAGATTGATCAATATCGTCAATTATTAAATGACGCAAAATACGATTCCAGAATGATGATGACGGAATTATCCAGCGCAGAAATTATTCAATATGCTAAAAAATTAAAACAGGTTGAAACTTTTAGTCAAAATAATGAAAACTGGATTCGTGTGGCTGAAAGTCAAAAAATTCTGTTAAGTTATTTTAGTAATAATATTCTGCATTGTTTTATTGTTCCTGCATTAATCGCCATGCTGATTCAATCTTATAAAAAGATCTCATGTCACTATTTAATCGATAACGTTAAAAATATCTATCCCTATTTTAAAGAAGAGTTTTTCTTAAAATGGAATCTTGATGAACTGGAAAATGAAATTGGATTAATTTTAAATAGTTTAGAACAATTAGGCTGGATTGTTCAGCAAGACAATACGGTATCCATTGCATTAGATGAACAGATGCAAAATAAGCTGTTATCACTTGCGCATCTATCTAGCTCTAGCCTGAATAACATGATTATGATTTCAGAATTACTCAAGCAGTACGCTCCGACTCAAGCGCTGAGCATGAAAGAGTTAGAGAAAATGGGTAAAGCAGTATTGCAAAAACTTTTCCAAACTCAAAAAATTCAATCTGGCTATTATTTTGACAGTGCAACCTTAAAAAGCTTTATTTCAATACTGAAACAAAACAGCCTATTAAATATTCAGGATGATCATTTTGTGATGAGTGATGATTTTGAAGAAAAAATGTCGGCCATTTTTAATTGGTATGACCTTGATACTCGTCAAGCCATAATCGAAGCGCTTCATTTTAATGAAAAAGAATTAAAACAATTTAAGCAACCGGCTAAAAAATAAGTTCCGCATTTTTAGCGCTAAAATAAGGCATGGAGTTAAAACTCCATGCCTTATTTTATTTATATAAGAATATTTGATATTTAGCTTCATTAAAAACCATTGAAAATATTCCTTTTTCCTCATGTATTCAATTATGCAGCCCTTATACTGCGTATATGACTGATGAGTAGTATGGAAATGCTGTATGAACACCGATCTTGAAATTGCCTCTATGCATGGTTCTGTCGATATCGTTGTCACGATATTAAAATCACTCGCCAATACAGATCGCCTACTTATTTTATGTCATCTTGCTAAACAAGAACTTAATGTTTCGCAAATTGAAGAAATGACCCAAATTAATCAACCCACCTTATCTCAACAGCTGATGATGTTACGCAAAAGTGATGTAGTTTCGACCCGTCGTGACGGAAAACAGATTTTTTACTCGATTAAGGATGAAAAAATGGTGCAGCTGTTAAATACTTTATATGATTTGTATTGTCCTAAAAATATAATTTAATTAAATGAATATCAATTATTTATCTTAGTCATTTGAATAGCTTAAGACTTCTTAGCATTTTTTATGCATAATATATCTAAAATAGTGATTTAGTTTTAGATATGTCAGATTTAAAGACTCGCTTAACGACGTTGTTGCCCGCTTGGCAATGGCTGCAAAAATACAATCAAGCCAAATTTAAATCTGACCTGCTTTCTGCACTGATTGTCATTGCAATGCTGGTTCCGCAAGGTATGGCCTATGCCATGCTTGCAGGCTTGCCACCTATTATGGGTTTATATGCCAGCATTCTGCCGATGATTATTTACGCCATGGTCGGTGGTAGCCCTACGCTATCGATCGGTCCGGTTGCCATTATTTCCATGATGACCTTTGCCACTTTAAATCCACTATTTGAAGTCGGTTCTCCGGTTTATATACAAGCCGCCTGTCTGCTTGCAGTGATGGTCGGTGTGATTTCATTATTGCTCGGGATTTTTAGATTTGGCTTTCTGATTCAACTGATTAGCCATCCCGTGATTAAAAGTTTTATTATTGCTTCCGCTTTGCTGATTGCTTTAGGTCAATTCAAATTTCTGATCGATGTTCCTTTAAATGCCAATAATGTCCCTGAATTTTTGCTGAGTTTGTGGCAGTACATTCGCTATAGCAATATTCAAACCTTTATTTTTGGCCTTCTTGCTTTATTATTTCTCATCTATCTACCTAAAGTTTTAACCTCTAATGCCATTCAAAGTCGCATCGGCCCAACTGCTTTTATTTCCAAAGCATTGCCTCTGGTATTGGTGGTTGTTTCAATTGCCGCGGTTTATTTTCTAAATTTGCAACAGTACGGCATCAAAACCGTAGGAGAAATACCTTCAGGATTTCCCCCTATTACTATGCCATTTTGGAATTTGGACTTGGTCATCACCTTATTACCGGGTGCTGCGATGATCGCCATGATTAGCTTTGTCGAGTCTTTATCCATCGCACAAGCCACTGCATTACAACAGCGCAGTCATTTAAACAGCAACCAGGAACTGGTAGCTTTAGGTTTAGCCAATTTAAGTGCAGGTCTGAGTTCTGCTTTCCCCGTCACAGGCAGTTTGTCACGTACCGTGGTAAATGCGGACTCTGGTGCTAAAACTCCACTCGCAGGTGTGATGTCATCACTGCTGATTGTTCTGGTCAGCCTTTATTTCACCGGATTTTTTCGTGATTTGCCTTTAGCCATCTTGGCAGCGACCATTATCGTTTCTATCTGGAAGCTGGTCGATTTCAAACCGTTTATTGAAACCTGGCGTTATTCAAAAGCCGATGGTATCGCGATGTGGATTACTTTTTTTGGTGTGATCTGCATTGATATTACGACCGGTTTAATTATCGGTATTGTCTCCACCTTTATCCTTTTATTGTGGCGTATCAGTCGTCCACATATTGCAGTGATTGGTCTGGTTGAAGGCACGCAGCATTTTAGAAATGTGCAACGTCATCAGGTACTGACCTCTACCAAAGTTATTTCCCTGCGTATCGATGAAAATCTTACCTTCTTAAATACCAATACCTTTAAAGGTTTTTTAATTAATGCGATCAGTCCCTATGCTGATTTGGAACATGTGGTGATTAACTGTTCGAGTATCAGTGCAATTGATTTCAGTGCTTTAGAAATGCTGGAAGATATCAATGCCGAATTTAGAAAACTTAATATCAAATTGCATTTTTCGGAAATCAAGGGTCCAGTGATGGATAAATTACAGCATTCAAAACTGTTAAAGCATTTAAGTGGTCAGATTTATCTGTCCCATTTCCAGGCCATGCAGCAGCTTTCACCTGAAGTTTTTTTAAATGAATGAGATAAATACATAACTATAAATAGATCCAGCCTGTTCACAATCATGGGCTGGATTAAATCTAGTCCATGATGGTGAATAAATGAATCACTTCTAGAAAAAAATCCGACACAATATTTGAATTTTTCGACTTGAAAAATATTTAAAAATAAAAATATCAACTTTAAAAATAAGTATTTAGTTTTTATATAAAAATTATTTTTTAGCAGCAACTCTTTTAGGTATAAAATGGGAGCATATTTGTGAATTTTTTTAGTCCTCGTATTTGTAACAAGGCACCCTTATGTTCTCTGCTTTAATGCGTTTGAGTTTAGTCTCCCGAATTATTATCGCCATTATTTTAGGTATTGGTGTTGCTGTTTTGTTCCCTAATGTGGCTCCCTATTTAAGCCTGTTGGGTGACTTGTTTATTAAAGCTCTTAAATCTGTTGCACCTATATTGGTTTTTGTGTTGGTTTTATCGTCTATTGCGAATTTTAAAGTCGGACATAGCGCTAAAATCAAACCGATTATGGTGATGTATAGTGTTGGGATGTTATTGGCTGCATTAAGTGCAGTAATTGCCAGTATCATTTTTCCAAGTACCTTGTTTCTGGATATCCCTGCAAACACAGACTTGCAACCGCCAGGTAGCCTGATTGAAATCTTAAAGAATCTTCTTTTAAGTTTTGTGGCTAACCCTGTTGTGGCGATTAGTGAAGCGAACTTTATTGGTATTTTGGCTTGGGCTGTTGCTTTGGGTGCTGCATTCCGTCATGCCAATGACACTACAAAAGTGCTGCTCACCGATGCTGCAAATGCCGTAAATACAGTGATTCGTCTGGTGATTAATTTTGCCCCTGTTGGTATTTTTGGTCTGGTTGCTGTCACCGTTGCAGAAGCCGGGTTAAGTACGTTTGAAAGCTATGCACAATTATTGGCTGTGCTGATTGGCACCATGTTTTTTGTGGCATTGGTGGTTAACCCAATCATGGTGGCATTTGTTACCCGTGCAAACCCCTATCCGCTGGTTTTACAATGTCTACGTGAAAGCGGGATTACCGCATTCTTTACCCGTAGTTCGGCTGCAAATATTCCAGTGAACCTGGATTTAGCCAAACGTTTAGGCGTGAGCGAATCTACCGCGAGTGTAGCTATTCCGCTCGGTGCAACGATTAACATGGCGGGTGCCGCAGTCACCATTACCATTCTTACCTTAGCCACGGTCAATACTTTGGGTATTTCGGTTGATTTCACCACCATGCTGGTTTTATCTGTGCTTGCAACCGTTTCTGCTTGTGGTGCATCGGGTGTTGCCGGTGGTTCTTTACTGCTGATTCCTGTCGCGTGTGGCCTGTTTGGCATCAGTTCAGATATCGCCATGCAAGTGGTTGCCATTGGTATGGTCATCAGTGTTTTGCAAGATTCGACTGAAACTGCATTAAATTCTTCTACAGATGTGCTATTTACTGCTGCTGTTGACCGCGGTTTAGATTAAGATAGTCATTATTAAGATTTTTTTATGACGTCATGCCTCTTCAAACTTTACCGCTTTGGGTTCAATTAGGTGCTTTTTTTCTTGCAATGAATGCAGGAATGATTAACGTCCTCGGACTGATTACCGTATTACATCAGTCCGTTTCACATATGACCGGTAATGTCAGCATGTTGGCCATGGCTTTGCTGCATTGGCATCCTGAACAGATCCTCTACTTGAGCTTGGTTGTCCTATGTTATGTGATCGGCTCCTGTTATAGCGGATTGATACTGGGAAATAGCCACTTTAGCTTAGGACGCCGTTATGGTTATCCTTTAAGCTTGGTGGCTTTTTTTATTGGTCTGTGCTGGTTTCTACTGCCCTATTTCCCCCGTTATGCCCTGCTTTGGGCGTGTGCAGCGATGGGGGTGCAAAATGCCATGATCAGCCATTACAAAGGTGCAATTATCCGAACCACCCATTTGTCTGGTGTTTTGACCGATTTGGGTTTAGCGTTAGGTTATCGCTTACGTGGCTTAGATGTAGATCGCAGACGGATTATTCTCCATTTAGCCATTTTATTTGGCTTTTTCATGGGCGGCTTAGTTGCCAGCATGATTTATCCTTATTTAAAATTAAATTCATTCCTTGTCCCTGCGCTGTTAAGCTGGATGCTTAGCGCCGTATATTGGGTTATTTATTTTCGTTATCGACGTAGTCAAGAGTAGTTTCGGAATTTATTATGGTCAAAAATGCATTACAGGCTCAATTGCTAAAAGCCGGTTTAGTCGATAATAAAAAGGCTAAAAAACTGTCTAAACAGGCGGTTCATGAGCAACGTACTGGACAAAGCAACGAAGCCGAATTGAAAGCGAAAATTGCGCAAGATAAGCAAGAGAAACTCGCGAAAGACCAAGCCCTGGATTTAGAGAAAAAACGTCTGCTGCAAGGCAAAGAATTAAAAGCTGCCATTATCCAGATGATCAATCAGCACAAAATTCGCGACATCGATGGCGAAGTGGCTTATCAATTTATTGATGACAGCAAAATCAAAAAGATTTATCTGAATCAGCAAATTTATAATGCGCTGGTTTCAGGTTCATTGGTGATTGCCAAAGAAAGCGAAAGTTATGCCGTTTTGCCTAAAGCTTTGGCAGATCGTATTAATGACAAAATGGAAGGCTTCATTATTGTCAATAATTCTGAAAAGAATGAACAAATCACCGATGAAGAAGATCCATACGCAGCTTATGTGATCCCTGATGATTTGATGTGGTAAGTTCAGCTTATCTTTTTATCTGTAATTAAAAATAGCGATGTCAATATGGGTATTGGCATCGTTCCAAAATTAAAAACAAGATGGAATAAAATTCCAAAAATACTCGCTGCCTGATCTCAACATGACACAAAGTCGTTAATTCAGTTTGGGTTCATGTAGCTAAAACGTTATCTTTAGCGATGATTAAAACATAACTATATAAACTATAAAGAATTTTTAATTTTCTATATTGAGGGTGCAGTTTTGCAGCATTTTGCTTTTATCCAGAATATTCAAGATTGGTCAGATCAATATCCATGGTTGGAGATGCTGACCTCTTTAAGTATCTTGATTTTCCTGGCAGTTCTTGCAAATTTTATTGCCAAGCAGGTGGTGGTTCGGGGTATTCGCAAGCTTGTCTCCAAGATGAAGTCGGCGAATTCGAGTATTTTTGCTGAACATAATGTTATCCGCCGTATTTCCAACATCGTGCCTGCGATTGTGATTATGAATGGCATCGTGACAGTTCCGCACCTTTCAGAAAAAATAGTCACTTTTGTTCAAATGGGCGCGCAAGCCTTTATTTTCCTGACTCTGGCACTGGCCATCAGTGAATTTTTAAGCATTTTCAATCTGATTTATCAACGTAATCCAAAATCAAAAAATAAGCCGATTAAAGGCTATTTACAGCTGGTTAAGCTGATTATCTTTATTGTCTGTGGCTTGATGATTTTAGGCACGTTCCTAGAAAAAGATGTCTTTACCTTGCTCGCAGGCTTTGGTGCCATGGCGGCAGTGCTGATGTTGGTGTTCCAAAATACCATTCTGTCTTTAGTTGCTTCAGTGCAGATTTCATCTTATGACATGGTGCGGGTTGGCGACTGGATTGAAATGCCGACCCTGAATGCAGATGGTGATGTCATTGATATGTCATTACATACCATTACCGTGCAGAACTTTGACAAGACTTTTACCACCATTCCGACCAACAAACTGGTGACGGATACCTTTAAAAACTGGCGTGGCATGGCTGCTGCCGGTGTGCGCCGTATCAAGCGATCAATCTATATTGATCAGAGTAGCGTGCATTTTATGACAGAGCATGAACAGCAAAAACTTAAAGAGTTTTTATTGCTCGATCAATACTTAAATACCAAACATAATGAACTGGAAAGCTTCAATCAGCAATTGTCGAATCAGGCTTCCTATAATCAGCGCCGTTTAACCAATTTAGGAACATTTCGTGCTTATATCGAGTTTTACTTAAAACAGCATCCCGGCATCGCACAAAATCAGTCTTTAATTATTCGCCAATTACAACCAACTAGTGAAGGTTTGCCGCTGGAGATTTATGCTTTTACAAATACCACTGTATGGAAAGATTATGAAGCGATACAATCAGATATCTTTGATCACCTGATTGCAATTATTCCAGAATTTGGTTTGAAAGTGTATCAGGCTCCTTCTGGCGCAGATTTTAAGCAATTTGCCGCTGTTTCAGCACCGGTAGCAGAACAAAATGATCCATCAGTTTAAGTTTTAAATTAAAGAGAATGTTAT
Organism: Acinetobacter sp. ANC 5378; assembly: GCF_013004315.1. Taxonomy (NCBI): domain Bacteria; kingdom Pseudomonadati; phylum Pseudomonadota; class Gammaproteobacteria; order Moraxellales; family Moraxellaceae; genus Acinetobacter; species Acinetobacter sp. ANC 5378. The sequence continues at coordinate 128,041 of NZ_JABERK010000005.1, read as the reverse complement.
ATGTTGCAGTGGTTTGAAAAACTGGTTGATCCTTATCCCACCAAAGGTTTAAACGAACCACTTCCAACGCGCTTTTTCCCTTTTGTCTGGCAAGCTGCAAAAGGCGTTCGCCGGTATTTGCTGTTGCTGGTGTTATGTACCGCAGGCGCTGCAAGCTTTGAAGCCATTCTTTATTCAAAAATTGGCGATTTGGTCAACTGGTTGAGCAAGAGCCAACCTGAAACATTTTTAGCTGAGCATACGCAAAATTTGACCCTTTTGACCTGTATTTTGCTGGCCAATATTTTATTCGCCAGCATGCAATCGATTATCAAGCATCAAATTTTATACAGTTCCTTCCCGATGCGCCTGCGTTGGCGTTTTCACAACCTGCTTTTGCTGCAAAGTCTGGATTTTTTCCATAATGATTTTGCCGGCCGTTTATCTGCCAAAGTCATGCAAACTTCGCTTGCGGTACGTGAGTTCTGGGTGATTTTGGGTGACATGCTGGCTTATGTGCTGATTTACTTTGTCACCATCAGTTTTGTTCTGGGCGCAATTTCCCCTCTGCTGATTTTGCCACTTATGCTGTGGTTGGTGCTGTTTATTACTGCTGCCTGCTATTTCATTCCACGCTTAAGCAAAATTTCCAATAAACAGGCTGATGCACGTGCGGTAATGACCGGTCGTGTAACGGATGCCTATACCAATATTCAAACCGTAAAACTGTTTGCCCATGCGGGTCGTGAAAGTCAGTATGCCAAAGAATCCATGCAAGGCTTTATGATCACGGTTTATAAGCAAATGCGCTTAGGGGTTCGGTATGAAATCAGCATTAATTTACTTAGTGTGGTTTTATATGTCGGTGTTTTAGGAACAGCGATTTGGCTCTGGATCAATGGACAAGCTCAGCTGGGTATTATTGCTGCGACTACCGCGATGATCTTAAAACTCAACAGTATTGCTGAATTTATGATGTGGCAATCTTCCGCACTATTTGAAAATGTCGGTACCATTCAGGACGGCATGAAAACCATGGGTCGCCCGATTAGCATTCAAGACAAAAAAGATGCTCAGCCCTTACAGGTACAACACGGTGAAATCAAATTTGAAGATGTGTGTTTTGCCTATAACAATAAAAATATCATTGATCATTTAAATTTAACCATCAAACCGGGTGAAAAAATTGGCATTGTTGGCCGTTCCGGCGCAGGTAAATCGACCCTAATTCAACTGTTATTGCATTTTTATACCCTGAACCAAGGTCGTATTTCGATCGACGGTCAAAACATTGCAGATGTGACTCAGGATAGTTTGCGTAAAAGCATTGCCTTGGTGACGCAAGATACCTCTTTATTGCACCGCACTGTGGCTGAAAATATTAAATATGGTCGCCCACATGCAAGCGATGAAGAAATGTTTGAAGCTGTTCGCAAAGCCAAAGCAGAAGATTTTATTCCGCAACTTACCGACTTGCGTGGTAAAACGGGTTATGAAGCCTATGTGGGTGAACGTGGTGTCAAACTCTCGGGTGGACAACGTCAACGCGTGGCGATTGCACGGGTATTTTTAAAAGATGCGCCAATCTTGATTTTAGATGAAGCGACCAGTGCTTTAGACTCCGAAGTTGAAGCTGCAATTCAATCCAGTCTAGATGATTTAATGAAAGGTAAAACTGTCATTGCGATTGCCCATCGTCTGTCGACCATTGCCCAGATGGATCGTTTAATTGTACTGGATGAAGGGAAAATTGTGGAACAAGGCACGCATGATGAACTTGTTGCCCTGAATGGTATTTATGCGCATTTGTGGCAAAGACAGACCGGCAGTTTTTTGATAGAACAACAAGCATTGAAGAAAAAGGAAGCGCATTAATGCTGTATTTAGAAGATATAAAAATCGGTGATCGTTTCATCAGTCGTGAATATGAAATGACCTTGGAAGAAATCAAGCAATTTGCGCATGCGTATGATCCGCAAGTTTTCCATACCGATGAAGATCAAGCTAAAGAGCATCCTGTTTTTCAAGGGATTGCAGCCAGTGGCTGGCACACTTGTGCAGTGACCATGCGTTTATGGACAGAATGTTTTCCTGTCGCTTACGGCCTGATTGGCTCGGAATCCAACCTGCGCTGGCCACGACCAACTCGCCCTGGCGATAAAGTTCATGTTGAAGTTGAAATTGTTGCGATTACGCCATCAAAAACCAAAACTGACCGCGCTATAGTGAGCTATGTTACTCAGGCATTGAATCAAAATAATGATCTGCTGCTTATCTCTACAACGAAAATTGTGGTTTTTAAAAAGGAATTTAAACCTGTTTAATTGATGGCTTTGAACAAGTTGTCGAACAATTTTAATAGGATGCTGTTTCTTTTCATGCCAATATGAAAAATTAACAAATAGAAAAAACGACTAAAGTGCAATGGATAGCGCATGAAAACGATTTCTCCAAGACAAGATCAAGGAATACCCGGAGTTTACGGTCTGCTCCTTTTAGATGTGGTGTCACGTTGGGGCTACAATGCAGAAGCATTGTTTACCCCTTTTCATTTAAGCAGCGAGCAGTTGGCGGAGCCAAATTTTCGTATTCCAACGCCTGTTGCAAATGAACTGGTTAAACATGCATTACGTTTAACCGGTGAACCGACGCTGGGTTTTCATTTGGGTACCCAAATGCGAATTTCCATTCATGGTTTTATTGGCTATGCCATTATGACTGCGCACGATATTAGCGATGCCTTGGTCTTGGCCAACCGTTTTATACAGCTACGGTTGCCCTTTTTACAGCTTTATTTTTCTACCTTTGGTGACAAAGCTACGCTGCAATTGCAATGTGATTTTGAGATTGAGCCTTTAAGAACTGAAATTGCCATTGCCTTGACTTTCGGTATTATCACCATGGCAAAAGCCTTGACTGGCTGTGATAAATTATCTGGCGAGATTGATTTCGATTTCCCAAAACCGCCCGGTTTTGAACGCTATATGGCAAAATTTCCATCGCATACTTTCCGTTTTGAACAACCCCATTTATTGTCTAGCTTTGATAAAAAATACCTGAGTTTAAAAATGGTCAATGCTGACCCGCTTGCCAGCCAGATTGCGATTAACCAATGTGAAGCTGAACTCTCAGCATTAGGTGAACGTCGACGTTTGGCCATGCGGGTGCGTGATATTTTGACCAATTCAGAACAACATTATTTAAGCATCGAAAATGTCGCGGATCGATTGCATATGTCCGATCGTACTTTAAAACGCCAACTGGCTGCCGAAGGAACCTCTTTTTCTACCTTGGTCGATGAAGTGCGTTATCGTCATGCAACCTCGCTGCTTTCCCGAACCGATTACACCTTAGAGCTAATTGCAGATGAACTGGGCTATAGTGATGTGGCCAATTTTAGTCGTGCTTTTAAGCGTTGGAGTGGCCGCAGTCCAAGCAATTGGCGCAAAGATCCCTATTTATAAACTTTTGTTTTTATCAAAAAACCTGTATAAAACATGGCAAAAATGATTTGAATATTTTAAAGGAGTCATCAATGAATCACCCTTCAGAATTAAAGTACGCCAGTACGCACGAATGGGTCAAAATTGAAGGTGATCTGGTTGTTACCGGTATTTCCGACCATGCACAGGATGCTTTAGGGGATTTGGTCTATGTGGAAGCGCCAGAAGTAGGCCAGCAAATCACCGCTGGTGAACAAGCCGGTGTGGTGGAATCGGTTAAAACAGCTTCTGATATTCATGCACCTGTTTCAGGCGAAGTGGTTGAAGTGAATCCAGCGCTTGAAGATGATCCAGACTTTGTCAATGATGATCCGTATGGCAAGGGCTGGATTTATAAAATCAAGCCAAACAATATGGCGGATGTCGAAAAGTTACTTTCAAGCAGTGAATATGAAGCAGGTTTATAATCCTGTTTTAAATAAAAAAATCAGTCTTTCGGGCTGATTTTTTTATTTCAGGTAATTTTAATTTTAAAAAATTACTTAAAAATCACAATATGATATTAAGCACCAATAAAAACACCAATATTGCTTAAATTGTTATATTACATTATTACAATGCTGTACTTTTTAGCCATATTCTTCTAGAATTAATCCCATCCAACGATGATCTGACTTATCTTCAATTACAAAAAATGATTTATAACTAAAAAATAGTGACCTCGATAAGCCTCTTTAGTCGTCTTTTTCTTATAAATTTAGGTAAATCATGACTCCAGTAAATACACAACAGTTATGGAATAAGTCCTTTATTCTATGTCTCGCCAATAATCTATTTTTGTTTATATTTTATTTTGCACAAACTACAATTTTACCAATTTATATTGTAAATGAATTAGATGGAACTTTAGCGCAAGCGGGTTTAGCCATGACGCTATTTATGGCCTCATCGATTGCCGTTCGCCCCTTTAGTGGTTTAATTATCGAGAAAATTGGTCGAAAAAAAGCGCTTTATATTTCAGAAACTTTGTTCTGTCTTTTTTCATTTGCCTATATTTTTGCAGATAATCTGACTTTTCTTTTAGTCATCCGCCTGTTACATGGTATCTGGTTTAGTATTTTAACCACGGTTACCGTTCCGATTGCCAATGACTTTATTCCTGCAAACCGTAAGGGTGAAGGCATGGGATATTTTGTCATGTCAGTCAACTTGGGGATTGTACTGGGTCCTTTAATTGGTCTTAGCTTGATTCAGCCACTGTCTTATCAAATGGTTGCAGCAATTTTAGCCGGAATTATCTGCGTAGGCTTTGCATTTTGCTTCCTGATTCCAATTCAAGAAAGCATAAAAAGCCAAGTTGAAACCGTTAAACGTAAATTATCTGTTCATGATTTTGTTGAAAAGAAAGCCTTGCCCATTTCTATTATGGCCATGATCGTCTCTTTTTCTTATGCCAGTATCATGTCCTTCATTTCGACATTTGCAGAATCAAAAAATTTACTGTCTTATGCAAGTTTATTCTTTGTCATCTTTGCGATTTCCATGATGAGCTTGCGACCCATCACCGGGAAAATTTATGATCGTAAAGGGCCAAATTATGTGGTTTACCCTGCTATTGCGCTATTTTCCATTGGGCTGATTGTTTTAAGCCAAATCAATAGCGTGACTGGATTGATGATTGCAGCGGTATTTGTCGGTATGGGCTTTGGTTCAGCTCAACCCTGCTTGCAAACCATTTCCATTCAGCATTTACCAAAAGATCGAATTGGGCATGCAACCTCAACCTTCTTCACCTGTTATGACATCGGTATTGCGATTGGTTCAATCTTGCTGGGTGTGGTGATTGCTCATCAGGGCTACAGCTTTGCCTATCTGCTCTGTGCATTGATCACGGCATTAAGTTTGGTTTTTTATAAATTATTTGTAGATCGTAAACATACAGCAGCATAAAAAAACTTCAAACCAGACTCATCTAATAGAAATATGCATCAGCCTAAAATTGGATGATGCATATTTTTTATAGTTTCACTTTATAATATTAAAATATTCCTCAACTAAGCTTGGTTCATCTCCTTGGTTTCACTTTCTTCAGGATTACTTTCCTGCATCATGCTAAATGATGATGCTGAACCAGATACAGATTGATCATCTCTAGGACTTTTTAACTTGATCTGTAAACGCAACTCATTCATGGAATCTGCATTACGCAAGGCTTCTTCATAACTAATCGCACCTTCATTATACAAATCAAATAAGGCCTGATCGAAAGTTTGCATGCCCAATTCACGGGATTTTTTCATGATTTCTTTGATTTCATGCAATTGGCCTTTCAAAATAATATCGCCAATCAAGGGAGTATTCAGCAAAATTTCAATGGCAGCACGACGACCACTGCCATCTTGAGTTCGCACCAGACGCTGGGAAATAATCGCTTTCATATTGGAAGACAAGTCCATCAGCAATTGATTTTTTCGTTCTTCCGGGAAAAAGTTAATGATTCGATCAAGCGCCTGGTTGGCATTATTGGCGTGTAGCGTTCCTAAACATAAATGCCCGGTTTCCGCAAAAGCAATCGCATGTTCCATGGTTTCGGTATCACGGATTTCACCAATCAAAATTACATCGGGTGCCTGACGCAAGGTATTTTTCAAGGCATTGTGCCATGAGTGGCTATCTACACCCACTTCACGGTGAGTCACCATCGATTTCTTATGCTTATGGACATATTCCACCGGATCTTCAACGGTAATGATATGCCCGGCTGAATTTTCATTACGATGATCAATCATTGCTGCTAAAGACGTGGATTTACCTGAACCAGTAGCTCCAACGACAAGGATCAACCCGCGTTTTGCCATCATTACGTCTTTTAATGTTTCAGGCAGTTTTAACTTGGTGAAATTTGGAATTTCCGCGGTAATGGTTCGAATCACCATGCCGACTTGTAACTGTTGTTGAAATACATTAATCCGGAAGCGTGAAACATCGGGAACGCTAATGGCAAAATTACATTCGAGTTCTTTTTCAAATTCCTGGCGTTGTTTTTCATTCATTAAACTGTAGGCAAATAATTTTGTCTTATCTGCAGTTAATGTCTGTTGCCCAATTGGTTTCATTAAGCCTTGATGTTTAATGCTGGGTGGAAAATCGGCTGAAATAAATAAGTCCGAGCCGCCATATTCCACCACTTTAGTCAGCATATGAAATATTATTTTACGCGCTTCTTCCAATAATTCCGCACTATACATATTTTTCCCCATTTAAAATTATTTCAAGTACTCAGCAATATCTATATTAAATTGTATTTATTAAACAATTAGTTATTACTGAGTATCAATTTCAATTATTGTGCCTAAAGAAGCGATATGACTCAAATTTGTTAATTCCAAGCAGTTAAAAGAATTAATAAAAAATGTATAGAGCATCAACAAAGCATTGTTCTAAATTTAAACAGACAACATAAATGTGCTTATAAGAAACAATAAAGCCCCGATCAACGGGGCTTTATTAGAAAATAATCATGCTTTTTAAAAATATTAAGCACTACGTTTTAATTGAGTAATACGCAATGAATCTGCAACATCCAATAAAAGTTGCTGGGTTTTATCCCAACCTAAACAGCCATCAGTCACAGATTGACCATAGGTCATCTCACATGAAATCTTTTGCTGGCCATCAACCAGATAGCTTTCTAGCATCACGCCACGAACATTGCTTTGTAGATGTTCATCTACAATGGTACGTAAAACTTCAGGTTGCAATAAGGGATTTTTGTGACTATTACCATGACTGCAATCAATCACCAAGGCCGGCAATTCACCTTTAGCTTTTTCTTTAATGTTCTCGATTTCAGCCAATTGGTAATTAGGACCCGAATTTGCACCGCGTAAAATCAAATGCGCTTTTCGATTGCCTTGTGATTCTAAAATACAAGGCAATCCTGATTGGCTCATTCCTAAGAATTCATGTGGATGTGAAGCCGATTGAATGGCATCAAGCGCAATTTGAATTGAACCATCCGTGCCATTTTTGAAACCAATGCTGTAAGGCATGTGGCTTGAAATTTCACGGTGAATTTGCGATTCGCTGGTACGTGCACCAATTGCACCCCAAGCCAGTAAATCATCGAAATATGCGGTTGCCATCGGGCTTAAAATTTCCGATGCAATCGGCAAACCCATTTCTATAATTTGCAGATATAACTCACGTGATTTTTCCAAACCCAATTGCATGTTGGATGAACCATCTAAATTTGGGTCATATAAAAAACCTTTCCAACCAATCGTGGTACGTGGTTTTTCAATATAGGTGCGCATCACCAGAAAAATCTGATCTGATACTTGGCTTTGTAATTGTTGTAGTTTTTCAGCATATTCAAGTGCAGAAATGGGATCATGAATTGAACATGGACCGGTCACCACCATCAAACGATGATCTTTGCCATCTAGAATATTTTGAATGGTTTGACGCTGCTCGGCAATTTGTTGAGCCAGTTTTGCAGATAAAGGAAATTGTGCCTTCAATTGATCAGGCAAACTTAAAGTGGTTTCTTTTGCAGTTGTTTGCGTTTGTTGTAAAGCAGTATTTAAAGCATTCATTGGTCTTTCCTGGGGACTTTTTTCAGTCCAATCTTTTATTTGAGCGTTATGGGTCTAATGGATTGCAAGGCAAGAGTCATCGTTTGACTAAAGTAAAACCAATAAGAGTTGCTAAAATATGAGTAATTTAATGTTTTCATGCGCTAACTCCAAAATATATAAAAAATAAAGCATAAAAAAACCTGATCAGGGTTGCCGATCAGGTATTAACTTGGTGGGCAACCATTTCTTGCCCGAACGCGTTCAGGCAATTATCTAAATTGCCAAAAATAATAACGTGCGTTTGAGATGACTGGTTGCTTTAACATCTTTATTTCTTCAAAAAAGTATGTGTCTCAAAATTAAAATACGCTGTATTCATCAATTTGACAAGAATTTTATATAAAATAAAAATACATAAATTAGTCAACTTTTACTTATATATTGTTTAAAAATAAAGCTTGGCCATCAAACTTCAATTTCATCGTTTTTTATTTTTACATTTTTTAGATCAATTTTTTAATATCTGAATCCTGCTGGGCAGTTTCTATAAAAATAAAAGACCATCCATTGGCATTAAAAGATAAAATGCGTTCTATACCGAAGGCTTGATGTGTTTACCACATATAACGAAGGATGTATTCATGTTCCAACATGTTGATAGTTATGCAGGTGATCCAATTCTTTCTCTTATGGAAGAGTTTGGAAAAGACCAACGCTCTCATAAAGTTAATCTAAGTATTGGACTTTATTACAACGAAGATAATATTGTTCCTCAATTAAATGCCATTAAAGCCGCCTATAAAAATATTGAAGCGAGCAATTATCAGGTCAAGCTCTATTTACCTATGGATGGTTTGAAGTCTTATAATCAGGCTACTCAAGCCCTTGTTTTAGGTCAAGATAGTCCAGCCCGTTGTGATGGTCGTGCGGTAACGATTCAAACTTTGGGCGGTTCTGGCGCACTTAAAGTGGGTGCCGATTTTCTTAAAAAATATTTTCCGGAATCTGATGTTTGGGTCAGTCAACCAACGTGGGAAAATCATATTGCCATCTTTAATGGGGCTGGTATTCACTCGCATTTCTATCCTTATTTTGATGCAGTGACCAATGGTGTTAATGTGCCAGCCATGCTGGAAAAATTAAGCCAGCTTCCGGCAAAAAGCATTGTGCTGTTACACCCATGTTGCCATAACCCGACAGGTGCAGATTTAACAGCTGCTGAATGGGATCAAGTAATTGAAGTATTAAAAAAACAGGATCTGATTCCTTTCCTGGATATTGCCTACCAAGGTTTTGGCCAAGGTTTAGAACAAGATGCTTATGCCATTCGTGCTTTAGATCAAGCAGGCATGAATTTTATTATTAGCAATTCATTCTCTAAAATTTTCTCACTCTATGGTGAGCGTGTGGGTGGCTTAACTTTTGTTTGTGATGATCAAGCTACTGCACAAAAAGTATTGGGTCAGTTAAAAGCCACTGTACGTCGTATTTACTCAAGCCCTCCAACTACAGGTGCCTTGTTGGTGGATAATGTTCTGAATGATGCTGATCTGACTGCACAGTGGGAAGCTGAACTGAAAGAAATGCGCGAACGTATTATTAAAATGCGTCAAATTTTGAATGAGAAATTAAGCCAAGCTTTGCCTGAACGTGACTTTAGTTATCTGGTCAAACAGCAAGGTATGTTTAGCTACACAGGCTTAACGGCTGAACAGGTTGATATCTTAAAAGATCAATATGGTATCTATCTCGTTCGCAGTGGTCGTATGTGTGCAGCCGGTCTAAATTTAAATAATATTGATTATGTCGCTGAGTCTATTGCAGAAGTCATTAAAGCCACTGCTTAAACAAGCTGATATAAAAAAACGGGCTATATATGCCCGTTTTTTTATTTTAAAGAAGATTAATCTTTAAAATGTACGACTGTACGAATTGATTTACCTTCGTGCATCAAATCAAAAGCTTCATTAATTTTGTCTAGACCCATGGTATGCGTTACGAAAGGTTCAAGTTGAATCTCGCCTTTCATTGCATCTTCAACCATGCCCGGAAGTTGTGAACGACCTTTCACACCACCAAAAGCTGTGCCTTTCCAGGTACGACCAGTAACCAACTGGAACGGACGGGTCGAAATTTCCTGACCTGCTCCGGCTACACCAATAATCACGGATTGTCCCCAACCACGGTGTGCACATTCAAGCGCAGAACGCATCACATTGACGTTACCAATACATTCAAACGAATGGTCTACGCCCCAACCGGTCATTTCAACAATGACTTCCTGAATCGGTTTGTCATATTCTTTTGGATTTAGGAAATCTGTCGCACCAAATTCTTCAGCCAGTTTGAATTTGTCTGGATTGGTATCAACCACAATAATTCGACCCGCTTTAGCTTGGCGAGCACCTTGCACAACCGCAAGACCAATACCGCCTAGACCAAACACCGCAACTGAGTCGCCTGCTTGAACTTTTGCAGTGTTATGTACCGCACCAATACCTGTGGTTACGCCACAACCCAATAAACATACATGTTCAGGATTTGCTTCCGGGTTGATTTTCGCCAAAGACACTTCAGCAACCACGGTATATTCACTGAAAGTTGAACAACCCATATAGTGATAAATCGGCTGACCATTATAAGAAAAACGTGTTGTACCATCTGGCATTAAGCCCTTACCTTGAGTCGCACGAACTGCGACACACAGGTTGGTTTTTCCAGATTTACAGAATAAACATTCACCACATTCAGCGGTATAAAGTGGAATGACGTGGTCGCCCGGTTTAACACTGGTCACGCCCTCGCCAACTTCTACCACAATGCCGGCACCTTCATGACCCAATACCGCCGGAAAAACACCTTCAGGATCCTCACCGGATAAAGTAAAAGCATCGGTATGACATACGCCGGTATGGGTGATTTTCACCAAGACTTCACCTGCTTTCGGTGGAGCAACATCCAGTTCAACAATTTGAAGCGGTTGACCCGGACCAAATGCGACTGCAGCACGTGATTTCATGAAATAGCATCCTTTATTTGATTATTTAACAGATGAGCTACAGTAACCGCTTTTTATTGTCCGATTCAACCTATAACATGATGATAATATGTACGTATAACTTTATGACTTCATAACAATTATGCAAATTAGACACTCTACTCAAGCTGTCTTACTTTCATTTGCAGTCATCACACTGACAGGATGCAGTTTGCCGATGAATGAATCAAAAAAGCAGTTTCCAATTCAGGTTCATGCCGAGCACTGGTTAAACGGTTCCAATGTTGATACACAAATTACTCAGGGCTTAACTGCCTATCTGTCTTTAGATGATGCTTTTATCAGTATTGCCTCAAGGCTGCATCTGATTAATAAAGCCCAATATAATATCGATTTGCAATATTACATCTGGGAAGATGACTCGATTGGTCACATGATGCTGGCTGAATTGCTCAAGGCCGCAGATCGGGGGGTAAAAATCCGTTTATTGATTGATGACCAGAATGGTTCTCAACTCGATGCAACCTTAAAACAACTGGCACAGCATCCCAATTTTGAAATTAAAATATTTAATCCTTATACCTTTAGAGCTAGAAAATTACGCTTATTTGATTATTTTTTTCGTTTCAACCAAATCAATCACCGTATGCACAATAAGCTGATTATCGCAGATGGCGCCATTGCGGTTACCGGTGGGCGCAATATCAGCCGTGAATACTTTGATGCAAGTGAAAATTTCCAGTTTACCGACATGGATATTCTGTTCTATGGAAATGCAGTCGACCATGCCAATCAAGTATTTCAAGACTTCTGGAATGATGATTTAAGCTATTCAGTCCAACAACTGCTGGGCGATGCCAAGCCAGAACAACTTGCCAAATTGCGCAAATATTATGAACTGACCGCTTTACAAAAAGATCAGCTGAAAAAACGGATTGAATTGGCAGAAAAACAAATCAATCAGCACTTAAAAGACAGTCCCATCAATTGGGCAAAAGCATATTTTGTCGCAGATTCGCCGGATAAAATTCGTGGAAAGACAACTCATGATCAGCTCATTTATCGTCAGATGCTGAATATTATGGGTGAACCGAAGCAGCATCTTGAACTGGTTTCTGCCTATTTTGTGCCGACCCGTCAAGGTACAGATTATTTAGCCACGCTGGTCAAAAACGATGTTGAGGTTCGAGTATTGACCAATTCATTCTTGGCCAATGATGTTCCTTTGGTACATGCCTTTTATAAAAAATATCGTCATGATTTATTGCAAAGTGGGGTCAAACTTTATGAGTTTAAGCCCTATATTGAACGACATAAACGTACCTGGTATGAAGTGGTCACAGGCAATGTGATTCCCGCCAAAAATAAAAATGCCTCAAGCTTGCATGCAAAATTCTTTGATATCGACGGTATGGTGTTTATTGGTTCATTTAACTTTGACCCACGTTCAGCCAATTTAAATACTGAAGTCGGATTGGTGGTTGAATCAGATGTGCTTCAAAATCAGATTTCTACATCACTGGATCAATACCTGCCGCAAATTGCTTATGAATTAAAACTCAACCCACAAGGGGAAGTCATTTGGCTGGATCATCAAAAAAATGGTTCTATCGTTGAATACAATCAAGACCCTGAAAGCACCAAATTCCAAAGATTTGCAATGAAAGTGGTGTCTTATTTCCCGATTGAATGGTTGATGTAATGACAATCGAATGACATCAAAATACACATCGTGCTTTTAGTTCCAGTGGTACTTCAATATTGTTATGACTTATAAGATCTTGAAGGCTATTTATACATATTTCAGATCAATCAACACAATGTTTTACTCATTTCCTGATTTGCTTTAACATTCCACTTTTCGAGTTTTTAACTCATTTATCTCCTGATCGTGACCCTCTGCAATGCAATTTTTTGATTTAAGTCGTCAATTTAATTTAAGTGATATTTTAACCCCCTACAAAACACTGAATCAGCTTGGACAACAAGAATGGTTTTTAGCCAAAGTCCGTGTGGAATATGACTGCTTATCTGATTCTGAAATTCTTGAAGGTCAGGCTGTTTTGAAATCCAGTGAAAACACTCAACTGGAATTGGAATGGATAATTCAGGATACCGGTGCAGAATTGCAGGTCTTATTTAAAGGCATTGAAACTGAAGCAAATGAAGAAACCTTACTCTTGGTTAAAGGTGCTCAAATTGTCGATAGTGAACAAAAGAAAATTTCTGTACAAGCTTTAAGTCTTTGGATTGATGGCACATTACTACCGATGCTACCGAATATTCGCCGTGAAATTAAATCCCGTTTAAATTTATGGGACTATGTTGAATATGATGGATAGGGGTTGAAATCTATTCAAACTGAATTAAACATCTTTATTTAATTTTTGAAACTCGATTTTGGCATGAATGACCAGTCAGATCGCTAAAAACTGTATTCAACTTTTCCTCATATTACTGAATAATATTGAAAATAATAAAAAGGGAAATCAAAATGAATCATCATGAATGGTCGCATATTCACAAAGTCGTGAATGATGCGCAAAAAGCAGCAATGCACTGCTCTATTGCCACTGTTGATGCATAGTTGCAACCCACCATCACGCCTATAGGCACTTTATTTCTTAAAGACAACCAAACCGGTTTTTTCTTTGATACTTATGCTGAATCTTTTAAAGAAAATTTGCCCCAGAATAATAAAGCCTGTATTCAAGCGATTAATAGCAGTCGATTATTTTGGTTGAAATCTCTATTAAAAGGTCAATTTAGTGATTATCCGGGTGTGCGGCTCTATGTCGAAATCGGGGAACTACGCCCTGCTACTCATGAAGAATTAGCTCAAATTTCACAGCGTATTCAAAGTCTGAAATGGACTAAAGGCAGTCAACTCATCTGGTCTGATTTTACTCAGGTACGGGATTTTAGCGTGCAGTCTTTTAGATGGGTTAAATATCCAAAGATGATGCCATTCAATATTTAAACTTACTTATAGTAGGCCTATTTCATTAAATAACTGACTATAGGCTTCAGCTTTTTTCTCTATAGCGAGTGGATAAGCGCGTGATGAAGATGGCATACGATATAAAGTCAGGTTGCGTTCAGCAAAATAAGCTTTAGAGGATTCACCAATCACCGGTTTAAGTGTTCCCTCAGGCATAGAAAGCATTAAAGTATCGGTGGCTTTATCGCCTGTGGTCATAATGCTGTGACATTGAGGAATCTGTTGTAGCAGCTTGGCTATATCAGTCGGCTTGGCGATTTGCAGAAATTTATCCGAAGCATTGCCTTTGAGGCGAACGATTTGATAGGCCGTATCAAAAATTGCAATGCCTTTTTCCATTAAAAAGTCACGGATCTGCTGTTCCTTGAAATTTTTATTCGCGATATCTAAAAAGTGTTCTTTATTTTGAAAGAAAACCAAACCAAAAATCTTCCACATGTCATTTTGATAGTTTGGATAATAGAACTCCATTTTCCAGCGGCTTTTAGGCGGTGGAAAACTCCCCATCATGAGCAATTTGGCATTTTTGGGTAAAAAGGGTTTAAGTGGATGAGTTTCAATTTCCAGTTCGGTGGTCATAACAGCCCATTTATCAATCTTTAGCCTAATTTAAAACATTTGACGGATTTTATCTGCCACCTGTTCACCCCAAAGTGCATAAATTTCCTTACTTGGATGAAAGCCGTCTGCTGCCATTTCCAAGTTTAAGCTTTTAAATCGTGCCAGATCATATTCAATCCATTGCATATTAGCTTGCTGCTGCACGAATTTGCCAAGAGTTTTATTCATGCCTTTGGCATATTGTCCAAATAGCCATGCCAGTGGATTGGGTAAAGCTGGAAACATGTTCATCGGCGGCACACCAGCGGCAATAATCAATTCAGGTATAAATTTCTGGTTAATCTCTGCATAAAGTTGTTGCTGTTTTTGAATCCAGTTTTTAGGGGGTGTTAGTTTAGTAATGTCATTTACCCCGACAGAGGTAATCACCACATCAAAGTGTTGAGCCGGCATATTTTGGGCAGTTTTAATGACTTGTCCTGTGGTATGCCCTGTTTTCGCTTCCAGCGTATAACTGATTTGGTATTGATCTTTTAACTGATTCAACACAGCACCCAATAAAGCATCCTCCTGAATTTCAACCCCGACACCTGCTGCTGCCGAATCGCCTAAAATTAAAATAGACAGCGGTTTTCCTGTTCCGATAATCCCCTGACGGTTTCCTTCGGGTTCTGCTAAGCGTAAAGTATTTTTTTTGACTGCATTGCCTTGAATAATCAGGGATGGAATAAGGGCGATAGTCGAAATTTTTAAAAACATAAAGGATGCAAATAGCAGAAAAATCCAGATCAATATATGATTTTGCCTTGTTAAAAGCATTGACCCAATGTGCATATTGTTAGAAATATCACGAGCGTCTTCATTTGCTTGATCTTTTTGTTAATACGATTCGAGCATGATCATTTCATTGATCAGAGGTTAATAATAAGCCGTTACTGTTTCATCTAAAGCGGAACTTCTATTCAGGATATATCTTCTTTCAATTATTCTAAAAATTCAGTTTGATCTGATTAGACTAAAAAATCAGCTTTTCAGTAAGTTAATAAATATTTATTCATAAAAAAGCTAAAGGACTGCATTTTTTGGAAAAATTACTTACTTTTTTTCTGGAATTCATATTAAAGTATCATTTGGAAATTTAAACACGAAACTCTCATAAATTTATTATTGACTTAGCGAAGAGTAATCAATATGGACTATTGGAATAGTGTTTTATTAATAGCAATAATTGCAATAGTTGGGCTCAGCGTTATCACCTTGATCGTCGGCTGTAAAATTTGGAAAAATCTTGTCGTTACGCTTATTATTGCAACTCTTATCAGCTTTCTCATTTTATGCGCGATTAGCTTTTTGTGGAGTCAGGGTATTTATGTACCTTGGAGCAATAATAATCTTTGGAATGAGGTTTTGACTGTTGAAATGGGACTCATGAGTTTTGTCATAGGTGGCGTGAGCACTTTCATGATCATGTTAGGCATCCTGATTTCTAAAAATAATAGATAATTGCGTCGCTATGACGATCTGAATGTTTATTAAAAAAATCCTGGAAAAAATAAAAGGCGCATTCAGCGCCTTCAATTCATTCGCTCCTCAACCCAACTTATTTACCCACTTTAGTGGCAATACTTTCATTGCCAAACCTAATGGCAACCAAGGCCATTCTGGGACATAAGCTTTGACGGGTGCTTTTTCAATGGCTTTCACCAGTAAATGCGATCCTGTTTTTTCATCGACTTCAAAAGGTAATTTCTTCGCGCCTTCATTCAGTTCAGTACGAATATAACCCGGGAAAATGGTGGTGACTTTAATGGGCGTATCAATCAGTTCTGCACGAATACCTTCAGCCAAGTGTGCAACCCCTGCCTTGCTTGCACCGTACGCAGTTAAATGTTTTGGCATGCCACGCATTGCACTCATCGATGAAATCATCACCAGATGACCAGAATTTTGCGCACGGAAAATTTCAACAGCCGCTTCACATTGCGCTAAAGCAGAAATAAAGTTGGTTTCTACCGTGGCACGGTTAATTTCAAAATTGCCTTTGCCAATACGACGACCATCTCCAACACCTGCGTTTACGATCACACGGTCAATCGTGCCAAATTCCTCTTTGAAAGCTTTAAACACTTCAAAAACTTGATCGTAATTGGTCACGTCCAAAGTTTTTGCAATCACTTTAATGCCATATTTGCTTTCAAGTTCTTGCTTTAAAGTTTCAAGACGCTCCAAACGACGTGCGCAAATAGCAAGGTTATAGCCTTTTTGTGCAAATTCACGTGCCATTCCCGCACCAATACCTGAGCTTGCCCCAGTAATTAAAATCGTTTTTGCCATGATCTATTCCTTGTCTATTTTTTTAATATCAAATCCATGTCAGTAATTGAGGATCTTCAGCTTTAATAAAATGATGTTCGTTTAAACTCAATAATTGCGGCTCGTTTCCAACCAGACGTAATGTGGTCATACTGGTATTGGTAATCGCCCAGTTCAATGCAAAAGTACGATTTGGATTAAGCTCGAGTAATTTTCCTGCCGCCACCGAAATCACCCCACCCGAGGTAAATACCACGGCATAACGCGGTTTGGTTTTTGCCAATTCATCACATAAATTTTGTAGTGCTGTTTCTACACGGCTTTTAAAATCCGGCCAGGATTCATCATATTCATGGTGATAGTCACCACCGGTCCAGCGTTCAATAGCACCTTCAAAAATTTTGGCTAAATACGCCCGTGGATTGACTTCATTTTCGACATCCTGTTTTAACAAATGCGGTTCATTAAAACGCGGCTCATATTGGGCAAAAACCTGTTGATGGTTGAACTCGTTCCATGCACTGTCGGTTTGAATTTCTGCCTCGGGAAAACATTCAGCCAAAGCAAGATTGGCAGTTTGTTGATGGCGCTGCATTGAACCGGCAACGACATAAGGTTCTTCTTTCAGAATTTGATTGAAATACTGACCCAATAATTTCGCCTGTAATTCGCCATTCGGTGAAAGTTTGTCATAACTTTCCGCACCAAATGAAGCCTGTCCGTGACGAATCAGATAAATTGTGGTCATTTTACTTTTCCTAAAATTTCCTGAAGTTTTACTTTATATTTTTGTGCAATGTCATTGGCTTCGAACTTCTGTTTACCAATCAGTTTTAACGCACGAATATGTAAAGCATGAATGACGATCCAGAAATCTTTAAATGCGGGATTATTGGTTTGTTTATGATGATAACGGTAATAAATTTGTTGCGCGATCACGGCTAAACGGAAAATGCCGAACACTTCATAGAAGGTCCAGTTTTCAGGCTGAAGACCTGTTTTTTCTAAATAATAATCTACCACTTCTTTACGGGTAAACATGCCTTTTAAATGGGTGGGCTGACGACGTGTCACTTTAAAAATTTGATTGTCAGTCTCTTCTACCCAATATGCCAAAGCTGAACCCAAATCCATCAGTGGATCGCCCAACGTTGCCATTTCCCAGTCCAGCACGCCAATGACCTGAGTGGGATGATTCGGATCTAAAATCACATTATCAAAACGCCAGTCATTGTGGATGATGCAGCTGGTCGAATCCGCAGGAATATTGTCTTTGAGCCAGTTACGTACATATTTAAATGAAGGTACATTGAAGGTTTTGGCTTTTTCATAACGTGCATCCCAACCTTCAACCTGACGACGACAATAACCGTCGCCCTTACCCAGTTTTTCCAGCTCTGTCCCTTGATAAGGTACTTGATGTAGTTCAATCAACTTATCAATCACATTGATACACAATTCGTGAACTTGAGCTTCGTTAAAATGCAGTTCTTTGGGTAAATTGGCCCGTGGAATAATGCCTTCTATGCGTTGCATGACATAGAAGTCACAACCAATCACGGATTCGTCCTGACACAATGCCACCATTTTAGGCAATACAGGATAGAACGGTGCCAGATTTTTTTGCATATTGTATTCACGTGCCATGTCATGAGCCGATTTGGCTTTAGTCCCTTTAGGCGGACGCCGTAGAATTAAATCAGCATTGCCGTATTTCAAATGGTAAGTCCAGTTTGAAGCTCCACCTGAATATTGAGTGACTTCTACCTGCCCCTGTAAATCAATCCCTTGTTCCTTTAACCAGTTTTCTACTGCGGTTACGTCCAGTTCTTCGCCCGGACGAACATTTCCACTCACATCAATGACTGACATTGTTATTTTCCTAAATCTTCAATTTCAAAAGACTTCTTACATTATCTTATTTATACCTTTTTCATTTTCTATTGACAGGAAAATTTGTACAAAGTTGTAAGAAGTCTCATCTACAATATTTTTTAGATATTACTTGCGACGTGAACCGTAACCACGTTTTGCCAGTTCAAGTTTGGCAATCATGCCTTTATGCACTTCATCGGGACCATCGGCCAAACGAAGGCTACGTGCTTGAGCAAAGAAACCAGTCAATGGTGTATCACGTGAAACACCTGCACCGCCGTGAATTTGGATCGCCATATCCACCACTTTCTCCAATACACTTGGCGCAACCACTTTAATCGCAGAAATTTCAGTTAAAGCAGCCATATTGCCTAGAGTATCCATTTTATAGGCTGCATATAAAGTTAAAAGACGTGCTTGATCTATGGCAACACGTGCTTCGGCAACACGTTCCAGGTTACCGCCCAATTTTAAAATTTCTTTACCAAAAGCAGTTCGGCTCATGCCACGGTCAATCATCAATTCTAATGATTTTTCTGCCGCGCCAATACAACGCATGCAATGATGAATACGTCCTGGTCCCAAACGACCTTGGGCAATTTCGAAACCTTGTCCTGCACCGCCAATAAAGTTGGCAACTGGAACATGGACATTATTGAAACTAATTTCGCCGTGTCCATGTGGTGCATCATAATCACCAAATACCGGCAACATCCTTTCAATTTTTACACCCGTAGTTTCTACAGGAACCAAAACCATGGAATGTTGATGGTGACGGTCTTTGCTTTCATCTGGCGTATGCGCCATAAAAATGATGATTTTTGCGTTTGGATCGCCCAAACCTGAGGACCACCATTTACGACCATTTAAAACAATTTCATCACCTTCAATGACCGCCGTCGCCTGCATATTGGTTGCATCACTTGAAGCGACATTGGGTTCAGTCATACAGAAAACCGAACGAATTTTTCCTTCCAATAATGGGGTTAACCATTGCTGTTTTTGTTGTTCAGAACCATAACGCCACAACACTTCCATGTTGCCACTGTCAGGCGCATTACAGTTAAAAACGACCGGTGCAATTAAACTGCGACCTGTCAGTTCGGCAATATGGGCATATTCCTGTACAGATAAACCTTGGCCTAAAACAGGATCAGGCAGAAACATATTCCAAAGCCCAGCTACTTTGGCTTTATCTTTAAGAACTTCTATTTGCGCTGGCCACTGCCATGTGGTCCAGTCACCACCTTGATTCAGCGTATGAACTTCATTCCAAAATTCAGTTTCAACCGGTTCAATTTCATTTTTTATAAAGGTTTTGGCACGTTCTACAAAATCTTGTGCACGTGCTGATAATTCAAACATGCTAACTTCCCTCTAAATATTGTCATCACTGCTCTTTACAACACCTTAGCTTGAAAACTACTATGAACAAAATGATTTAATTCAATATAAGACTATGAACAATATTCATAATAAAAGTACGATGAGTAGTACCGTTGATATGGCAATTTTCCACCGTATCGATATTAATTTATATCCACTTTTTATTGCGATTTATCAGCAAAGCAGTATCTCTAAAGCTGCTCAAATTTTATGTATCACCCAATCTGCTGCCAGCCATGCTTTACAACGGCTAAGACAGCATTTGCAGGATGATTTATTTGTCCGTGCAGGCAGCAAAATGTTACCCACACCTTTTGCTGAACAAATTTATCCGGTGATTAAAAATGCCTTGATTGCAATTCAAAGCATTTCAATACAAAAACAAAATTTTGACCCGAGCATGGTACAGACCTTAAAAATTGCCGTGCATGATGAAATCGAGCCGATTATTTTCCCTAAACTGGTGGAACATTTTCATCAACTCAATTTAGCGATTCAATTTTCAAGTATTAAGTTAGACCGTAAAAATGTCCTTACCGATCTTGCCACTCAGCAGATTGATTTTGTGATTGATTTAGAACAAAACTTTGGCGACAAAATTCAATTTGAAAAACTGGTACAAGACCAATTTGTGGTGTGTACTCAACAGCAAAGCATGACCGAAGATATTTATCTGGCCTCACCGCATATTGGCGTTTCATCACGACGTACCGGGGTTTTGGTGGAAGATATTTATTTGAACCGAAAACAACTTTCCCGTCAGATTTTTTTACGTTGTCAGCATTATTCAACTGCCCTGCAGATTTTAAGCCAGCAGCCTCAAGCTATTCTTACCATTCCTAAAAATATATTGGTTCATTTACAACTGGCCGATGGTTTGAATATTTTTGATGTTCCTGTAGAACTTCCAAATATTGATTTGGGAATGTATTGGAATAGTGATTTAGAATTAAATTCACGGCATAGTTTTTTGCGAAGCGAAATTTCTAAAATCTTTGCTTAGGCTATTTTGTATAGATATATTTATTATACTTAGGCTATTTATCAGTGACGTATAGTCTTTAACAGTTTACAAAATGCTTAGGCTATTTTTATTACTACAAAATAAAACACTGATTGTTTAGCTTTTAAGCCGTGCAAATAATGGCTTTCACCTACAATGCTCCATCTCCAAGCTGTGTCGATATACGGCTAATTCTTAAGGATTTGGGTTATAACTTTGTTGCATCTCTCTACGACCTGGCAAATTGTGCTAGGGCTATTCGCTTTATGTATTTCCTATTATTTACTGCATAAAATTACCATTTACTTAAAGGATATATTTCGTCCGTTTAAAAAAGGTAAAAAATATTGGTGCCGTGTTAATGCAGTGAGCGACGGCGATACCCTCACCTGCTACCGTTTTAATATCAGACGCTCTGAAACCAAGTTACGCTTTGCTTATGTGGATGCACCTGAATCTAGTCAAAGCTATGGCAAGGAATCCAAACGACTGGTCCAAAGCATGGTCAAAGATAAAATGGTTCGGGTCAAAATTACCGATATCGACCGTTATGGACGCTGTGTCGGTGTGGTCTATCGTTATCGTAAAAATATCAATGAAGAGATGGTTAAACGTGGTGCAGCTTGGGTCTATGAAGAATACATCAAAGATAAAAAGCATCTACACTATATGATGTCACTTCAAGACAAAGCCAAAAAACAGAAAAAAGGTTTATGGAAAAGTTCCCGTCCTGTACGTCCGAGTGTTTATCGTAAACAGAATAAATAACAGGATTAAATTTTTATTATAAAAAAATATCAGATGGCTTTAGATCAGACGCGCCAATTCATTATATATGAGTTGGCGGAATTCTTTCATACACAGTTTAATTTCAGTATCGTTAAGTGAACTAAAACCAAGTACAAAACCATATTCACGATCATATTCATAAAACTGGCTTAGACGTGTAATTGCAATATTGTGTAATTCTGCACCATTTACTAATGCTTGTTCAAGGGTATTTGGAATCTCTGCTTTAAAATAACATGCAAGCTGCATACTGGGATGATGCTGTTTCACAAAAAAAAATTCAGATAAATACAATTCAAAACAATTCATAAATGTTTGGTAGCGCTTTAAATAGAGCTGCTGCATCTGTCTTAAATATTCAGCGTAGTGTCCGCGTTGCATAAAATTTCCAAGTAAAACCTGAAAATATTGAGACGGCGCACTGCCATCGATATAATTGCGATAGCGCTTAAAAGGCTCAATTAACGCTTTGGGTAAAATCAAATAAGAAAGTCTTAAACTCGGTAGAATATATTTACTAAAAGAACCCAGATAAATCGTTCTTTGGTAAGGGTCTAAACCTAAAATGGCGGTGTTTTGACTTTTATTCAGTAACAGTGAATCATAGTCATCTTCAAGAATATAACTATTATTTTTTTCTGCATATTCAATAATTTGTTCTTTGCGTGTTGCACTCATTTGAATGCCGCTGGGATACTGATTCGCCGGAGTCACATAAATTGCTTTTGCATCCTGAATATCGTCACAATCCTGTATTTTCAAACCTTCACGATCTAAACCCATACATTTTAAATCCAGATTCATATGCTTAAAAAGTTGATAGGCATTCGAATAATATGGATTTTCCATAATGATTTTATCATTCGGATTAAATAATACCCGTCCACAAAGATATAAAGCTTGCTGTGTGCTATTCACAATAAGCACTTGCTCTGCAGATATTTGGGTATTACGATTTAAATTAATGTGCTGGGCAATTTCCTGACACAATAAATCATCACCAGCAGCATTATCTTTTAAAAAAATATTTAATCCATATTGGCTTAGCGCATTTTTTTCAGTTTCGTACCATTTTTTAAACGGGAAATTACGTATTTCAGGCATGCCATCGGCAAAAAAATTCAGGTTTTGATCAAAAAATAGATTTTCTAATTGCTCGGTATTCTCTGGAAGTCGGTATTCAACTGCTTCAGATGCTAGCTGTTCTACTTTTACGTGTGCCCTAATAAACGTACCTTTGCCTTTAATCCGTTGCAATACACCTTCTTGTTCTAATTGGGCATACACTTTTTCTACCGTGTCACGAGATATCCCTAAATATTCGGATAAAAACCGTGTAGATGGACATTTAAAATCGGACTGCAGGTTTAATTTTGGCAAGGTTGCTTTAATGGCTAAATATATTTTGGTTCTTAATTTATTTTCATTGGTCTGTGCAAAATTTTGGCTTAACAATTGGATAAATTCATTTTGTTTCATTTCACAACCTGCACGCATCCAACTTATATTTATTTCACAATAATCAAAAATGCCTTATCGAAACAAGGCATTATTTTCAGAAGGTCTTCATCCTGCGAGCGAATCATCTATTGATTTGTACCTTGGCTGCTTCAGCCAGCTTCTTCTGATGTGAAGGCATATACTCTGGCTCATTGGTTACTGCCAGGAAGAAAAACCCAAGGAACATGCAGCCTAATAACAGGCTAATTCCCACCACTAAATACGGGAAAGGTTTTTTAGGTTCGTTCATTAACATACCTCAATTTCGATTCAAGATTGTTTTTAAAGATGGTTTCAGTAAATTCACCAAAGACGGATAATTTTTCAAAAAGATGTTCGCTATACATTAAATCGTCAATCAAATGCGCTGCATCATCTAATTTCATATGAAACTGGCGGCTGACTAAAGGTGCATTTTCCTGCGCGATGCTTTGACAGACTTGTGCCAATTCTGGTGTCTTTCTTTTCCAGAATAGTTTTTTAAAATCAATTTCCGGCAAATTAAACTGGTTATGATCCAGTACAATTTCATCTATCCGGACTTGGAATAAACTTTCTAATTGTTGTTTTGTGGCCGGATTCAGCCCACTTTGTCCGATCATCGTCAGATGCTGACAAGCAGGATCAAGTAATGCTTTAGCTAAAGCATATATTCCAAATTCAGCCGCATTAAATTCTGTTGGCACCAAATCCAGACATAGATTCATTTCAGTAACCGATTGCTGATTTTCCAGTTCTAAAGCATCGAGACGGAAATAATGCGCATAGACCTGTTCAACAATATTTTGTCGTGGAGCGATATAAATCGTATTTTGATTCAACACTGCATGAATAAAAGGCGTAAATAAATAACTTAGGCTATTTTCTAAAGTCGAACTTTGAATGATGTAATTATGGGATGATTGCTGCGCAGATCGAACCGCTAGGCTTTGCTGAAGAATAACATCAAATTCGTCAAGGGATTCAATCCCCAGTCGTTGCAAAATTTTTGTAGAATCAATTTGAGTAAATTCAAAAAAATCTAAAATAAATTGGAAGCTTAGGCTTCGCAGCATGATCGCCTCGGACAATACGCACTATAAAATGAATAAACATAATATAGAACTTAAACCTCGATAAAGTGGTCTGCTCTACAAAAACAAAGTGGTCTGTTTTTAGCAGACCACTTTTAAAGTAACTTTCTTTCGTTATTAAATATAGGCCAACTGAATTAAGAGCCGGAATGCCCCAGCCACTAGAGCTAAAGCAAAAAATCCGCCTAGCCACAAAACAATAAACCACTGGGTTTGTGAGAGTTTCATATTCACTCCTTAATGATAGCCTTTATCACCAATTCGTACTTTATCGCGGAATACCCAATAGGATAATCCTGTATAAATCAGAATAATCGGAATCAAAAGCAGTGCACCAATTAAGGCAAATAACTGACTGCTTTGCGGTGCAGCTGCATCCCAAATCGTAACGGATGGCGGAATGATATAAGGCCATAAACTGATGAGAAAACCGGTATATGCCAAAAACACCAAAGCCAGAGTGTAGATAAATGGACTGAGTTCTTTGCGTTGCTTGCAAGCGCGTAAAGCCAGAAAGGTAAACACCAAAACCAGAATCGGGACTGGACTAAAATAAGTGAGTTGCGGTTGATTGAACCAGCGTTCTGCAATTGCCGGATGCGCCAAAGGTGTATAGATACTGACGCCGCCAAAAATAATAAATAAGGCAATAATCATCTTCGGCATGAGTTGATACATTCGATTTTGCAAGTCCGCATCAGTTTTAAAGATCAGCCAGCCACAACCTAAAGTGGCATACAGCACCACTACACCGATACCCGTAAAGACTGAAAATGGCGTTAACCAGTCCAAACCACCTCCGGTATAGATTCTATTGGTGGTTTTAATCCCTTGAATATATGCACCCAGAATAATCCCCTGCAAAAATCCGGTTAAAATGGAACCGCCAATAAAGGCCATGTCCCAAAGATGTCGGTTACGTCTGGATTTAAAACGGAATTCAAAAGCCACGCCGCGGAAAATAAGTGCAATCACCATCAGAATGATGGGGAGATATAGCGCAGAAAGCACCGTCGAATACACCAGGGGAAATGCAGCAAATAAGCCTGCCCCACCCAATACCATCCAGGTTTCATTGCCATCCCATACCGGAGCAACAGTATTCATCATCACGTCACGTTCTTGTTGGGCTTTAAAGAAAGGAAACAAGATGCCGATGCCTAAGTCAAAACCATCCAGTACCACATAAATCAGTACACCAACGGCAATAATTACAATCCAGATAAAAGATAAATCAATCATTTGTCATTCTCCTGGTGATTGTCGAGAGGTGGACCATCCAGCTCTTCATCGGTACTGCCCAATGGACGATGTGAGGCTTGAATGACCTTTTCTTCACTATGCGGTACTGAATGAACAAATTCCGGACCTTTATGCATGATTCGCAACATGTAATAAATGCCGATCCCAAAGACCACGCAATACACCACGACAAAAATAATCAGGGTTAATCCGACCTGTTCTGCCGATACCGGTGATAACGCATCTTTAGTCCGCATTACACCATAGACCACCCAAGGTTGACGTCCCACCTCTGTCGTAAACCATCCAGCCAGCATTGCAATAAAACCGGAGGGTCCCATAATCAGTGCAAAACGGTGAAACCATGGACTTTCATAGAACCGGCCAGTTTTCCTAAGCCATAAACCGATTAGCGCTAATAACAGCATCAACACGCCCAGACCTACCATGATCCGAAAGCTCCAAAACACAATGGTTGAATTTGGTCGGTCTTCAGGTGCAAACTCTTTCAAGCCCTGAACTTTGCCATTCATGGAATGGGTTAAAATCAGGCTTCCCACATTTGGAATACCTATCGCATATTTGGTTTCTTCTGCCTGCATATCTGGAATACCAAATAAGTACAAAGGCATGCCTTCATTATGATTGGTTTCCCAGTGCCCTTCTATCGCAGCGATTTTTGCAGGTTGATACTTTAAGGTATTGATACCATGCATATCTCCAATCAGAACCTGCAAAGGTGTAAGAACCAATATCATCCATAAAGCCATGGAAAAAGACGTTTTGACCAATGCATCACGGCGACCTTTGATTAAATGCCATGCTGCTGTGCTCGCAACCAGCAAGGCCGATACCAAGAATGCAGCCATTGCCATATGCGCCAAGCGATATGGAAACGAGGGATTAAACACAATCGCAAGCCAGTCCTGCGGCACGATAATGCCATTTTCAATGCTGAAACCTTGGGGTGTCTGCATCCAGCTGTTAGAAGACAGAATCCAAAACATGGAAATACAGGTGCCGACTGCCACCATGACGGTGGCAAAGAAATGTGCCCGAGGACCAACACGCCCCCAACCAAATAGCATAATGCCCAGAAATCCGGCTTCCAGGAAAAAGGCACTCAGCACCTCATAGGCTAAAAGTGGTCCGGTTACACTGCCTGAAATACGGGAAAATTCACTCCAGTTGGTTCCGAACTGGTAACTCATGACCACGCCAGAGACCACTCCCATACCAAAGGCAATGGCAAATATCTTGACCCAAAACTTGAACAGGTCTTGATAGACCGGATTTTGAGTTCTAAGCCAGCGCCACTCTAAAACAGCAAGGAAGCTCGCTAGACCAATCGAAATTGCAGGGAAAATAATATGAAACGAGACGGTGAAAGCAAATTGGATTCGTGCCAGTTCAAGTGCGGTTAATCCTAGATTCATAACATCACCTTTTTAAATTCGTTAATGTGGTGATTGAGCACGCAGATACACAGTCGCGCTATTTTGTTGTTTTGACCTGTTTCAGAATACCCTCGAAACTTCATTGAAGTATGTTGATTTATTATTTCACCATCATTTAAAAAAACTAAAATTTGGGCAAAAGCTGTCTGTTTCCTCGCATATGAAGGAAAGAAATGAATATTCATACTGATCTCGATAAAATGGTTGGTCAGTTGCACGTCTAAAATATGGAATGCAATTTTTATAGAGATAAAGGCGGAGCTCGACCCTGCGGCATTAAAAATAGTCGTTGCAGCTCGAAATAAACGTGTTTAAAGGTCTGTACTAATACGGAGACAGGCAACTGAATTCGATCCATCCCTATTTGAATAGCAAAATCAGAGGTCACAACCAAGTCAACATAGACCTTACAATACTGACGTAGCAACCCACGACGTAGAAACAAAATTCTATTCCAAACATATATACACTGGACGATTCACTAGAAAGTGTTTGAACCTATACTTTAAATTCCAAGCACTTCAATACACTCTTCCCCCTACTCACTACAGTTTATAAAGAAGCATTTTAAAAGTGGTCTGAATTCATTTATGTGATGGGTCTTTTTTTGCCTATAAATCCTGCTTTCAGCTTGCTTAATACTTGAACAACCGTTTAAAGAGGCGTAAAGTTTAATTAATTTAGTTACCCTAGCTAACTATTATGTCTCCCCAACTTAAATTCCGTGCTTCATTATTGCGCTGCGCGCGCCTAATGAGTGATGAAATCAATACCATTTTATTGCCCCATCAATTGAATTACTCCTTATGGCAAGTGCTGTATGTGATTCAGTTAAAACAAGGCTGTACCTCTATCGACATTGCGGAATATCTGAATGTCTCCAAGCCCTCCATTGCAAAACGTATTCATGCACTGATGCAACTGGAAGTACTTGAACACGTGGATACTGAAGATAAACGGCAAAAGAAACTGATCCTGAGTGCAAAAGGTATAGAACTTTTTCAAATTTGCTCTGAAAAAATGGATGTGTTTGAACAAAAACTGTTATTGCCAGTAGATCAAAATTCACAAAATTGCACATTAGACACCCTTCATACACTTATGGAACATCTGCAAGAGCTTAAATCAGGTACACAACCATGAATGAAAATGCTCCCTTATGGTCAAAAAATTTTATTCTTGTCAGCTCGATTAACTTTCAGCTTGTACTGACTTTCTATTTGTTGGTGGTGGTTATTGTCGGTTATGCTGTTGCTGAACTCGGTGCCACCACGGCACAAGCAGGTCTAGTCTCGGGTTTATTTATTGTCGGTACGCTGATTGGCCGTTTGTTTGTTGGTAAATTTCTGGAACGCTTTGGACGTAAAACCACGCTGATGGTGGGTTTAACCGGCTTCCTGATCTTTTCTGGCTTCTACTTCATGAAGTTCGATGTCGGCATGCTCTTGCTTGTACGATTTATGCATGGCTTTATGATGGGCATGGCCTCCACTGTTTTAGGCACCATCATTGCACAAATATTGCCGCCAACTCGTCGTGGTGAAGGCATTGGTTACTACAGCATGAGCAGTACTTTGGGAACGGCGATTGGTCCTTTCCTCGCCATATGGATGATGCTGCACATTGGTTATGATGCCATTTTTATTGTTTCAAGCATTATCGCGGTGAGCTGTCTGGTGGTTGCTCTTCTGATTCAAGTGCCGAATCTTCCGCAACAAAACAACCCACTGGATATTTCTGTACCCGCTAAGAAACCCAGCTGGATTTCCCAATTTATTGAACACAAAGCACTGCCGATTTCATTCATTATGTTATTGGCTTCCATTTGCTATTCAGGTGTGTTGTCCTTCATCAACTTTTACGCCAAAGAAATTGATCTGGTTGAAACAGCCTCTTTTTTCTTTTTGATGTATGCCATTGCCATCTTGATCTCGCGTCCATTTACCGGCCCACTAATGGATCGTAAAGGCGAAAATATCATTATGTATCCTGCTTTTATCATTATGGCAATTGCTCTGGTTTTATTAAGTCAGGTGCAAAGTTCGTTTATGCTGTTGCTTTGTGCGAGTTTACTGGGTTTCGGTTATGGCAACATTCAGTCAGTTTGCCAAACGGTTGCGGTAAAAAGTGCCAGTATTGAGCGTATGGGTTTTGCCACTTCGACCTTCTTTATTTTTCTGGATGCAGGTTTAGGGTTTGGTCCTTATTTCATTGGTCAGGCACTGGATTACATCGACTATTCACAACTGTATTTCTACAGTGCAATGTGTGTTTTAGTCTGTATCGTCATCTACTACCTATTGCATGGTCGCAAGGCAAGTAAACACCAACACGCCTCTGCTTAAAACAAGCCTCTAAAAATAGCGATGATAGAAAGTTCCTTCTATAAAGACAGATTCAAAAAAGAGAGGTCATATTGACCTCTCTTTTTTATTTTTTTCTTATAAAATCAACAATTATTTAAAGACTTTAAAACGAACTGCATCATCCATGTAGCCTTTGTCTTTGGCTTCACCTTCTACAGAACCAAACACGAGCTGGGCACGAAGTTTCCAGCTTGCAGGAATATTCCATTCAGCATGCACTTGTTCATCCACAATCGGGTTGTAATGCTGCAGTGATGCACCTAAACCATCCGTATGTAACGCAGTCCAAGTCGCAAATTGTGCAATTGCTGTGGAATGTTCTGCCCAAACCGGGAAATTGTCGGCATAAGATGGGAACTGCTCTTGCAAGCCTTTAATCACATCCATATCTTCAAAAAATAAAACCGTACCGACACCGGCAGCAAAGCTGTCCATTTTGGCACTGGTTTTTGCAGCAGCTTCTGCATCTGTTGCATAAGACTTGAGTTTTTCTTTTACAAAGCCCCAAAATTTTTCGTGCTGCTCATTAAATAAAATTACGGCACGTGAAGATTGCGAGTTAAAAGATGATGGACTTTGTTTAATAGCATGTTGAATCAATTGAGTTAAATATTCTGGGCTTTGCTCTACATTTTTACCCACTGCATAAATGGTACGGCGTTTATTAATTAAATCTAAAAACTGATTCGACATTGAATGAAATCCTTTGATATTTCCTCGGGAAGATTTGAAACAATCTGCTTACACTGTTAAGAAAATGTGAAATATCAAATTTTATAACCATGCAGATGCAAATTTATTGCTGTCCTACCATATGCAATAATAATTCCAATATCTAGTACATTTTATTGATAATTAAATCTTTAATTTTTTATATAGAATCTTGCCTACAATTTAGCTAGGTCTTTGATAAATTCAGCAACCATAAAAAATCCCCCAATATTTGGAGGATTCTTATTACATTTTAGGGTGTTTTAGAATTTAGCATTCAAGACACTTTGCGATACCTTATGCTTCCAGATATCACGTAAGGTTGGCAAATAGAATTTTTCACCAATTTCAACCAGTTCAGCATCAATCAATGCATGAATTTCATGCATAAATAAATAATCCAATTCAACTGTTTTCAGCATCTTATTGGTTTTAGCAAACTCTTTACGTTTTTGTTGCGCAGTTTTAACCAATTGATCGGCATAGTTCTTATTTTTAAATTGGCTAATTGCATTTAAACGTAATTCAATTACGCCCCAGCCACTTAACAGTAATTTGAACAACTCAAAATCTTTTGTGGTCGATTCCCAGGTCATTTCATCCAAATTTTCATCGTTAGGAAGCACTGGAAGAAGCAGTTCCATCACACTCGGAAAAATTTTTTTAAAATTCAAAATAAATTTAACAGGATGCTCACCCGGATAATCCTTAAATTGCACCTTTTTCTGAACATCTGTTAAATAAATATAGAGCATTAAATTTTTTCCTAGATAAATTACTGTTTTATATAGCCTTATTTTTTGCCTTGCAAAACTAATGCAAAATAAGTGCAAAACAGTAATAAAAAACGAAATACATTTTAGCAATTATGACAATTTATTCAACGCTAAATTGAGCTTTATACATCTGATCAATTTGAGGCATACTCTTATGAAATACTTTGTTGAAAAAATTAGGTAGCGAGATTTAGTTTTAAATTTCATAAGATCAAATTCACATTCCATTAAGTTAGTTCAATTCCATAGAGACTTTTAACTCATGCAAAAATTCGACGGTAATATTAAAAATATCCCAGTATTGACTGATGAAAAATTAACACAGCAATTAATCCCCGCTCGTTTTATTCCTGAAACGCCAGATGAACTAAAAGATAAAAATGTTGTTTATATTTTTGACAGCGAAGATTCATTCAATCTGACTTACGATGAGTTGGTCGAAATTGTGAGTAAAGCAAGAATGGCTGGGCCTAGAATGATTCCAGTGCTGGGAACAGTAAATTAATCACAAGGAGAATATAGATATGGAAGAGTATAAAGTTTCTTTTTATTTAGATAATGAAACGCTAGATTTAGAGTGCGAAGGAATATTTAAAGCCACCAATAAAAGTGAGGCAATTAACAGGGCGGCTAAAGAGCTAAATCCTACAGACAAAGGTTTTCATACTATAATGATATGGGGAAGACCTGATTAAATTTTTTTTACAAACCCTCAATAAATATGTATTTATATATTAAGACTAACTCTTTAGATTGGTCTTTTATTTAATTGCCGATGAGTCAAAAATACTCACGACAACTTTCCCATCAAATATAAATACTTTCGTAACAAGGCTTAGTAATGACAACCGATGTAGATCTATCGTTAGCAGAATTCCAGCACCTTTGTAGACAACAAATTGAATATTTGGATGCTATTAGTAACTTACAGTCATTTCAGATGGTTAAAATTAAAACTCAAATAAAAAATTTAGAATACGCAAAAAAGAAAAATTACAAGAATAAGATCTACAATATTATTTTAACGGATGGAAAAGTTGAAATTCGTGCTCAATCTGATTTTCATATTATTGAAAACATAAAAGATAATGATTTTGTTGAAGTTATCTGTTTCTGCCAACCCACAAAAGATTATAAAAATGAATCATTAGAAATGTCTGCCAATATTATTTCAGTCCGTACGCTGAGCAAAGAAGAAGTACCTTCTGATATCAATCATGCCACTACAATATTAAAAAGCCTAAATTTAAAACCTAATCGCTTTCCTAGAGATAATAATAGAATAACTTTAAGTTTAATTTATTCATCTTCTAGTGCGGCACAAGTACATCAGGATTTTCTAGGAGCATTAGGCGATTTTAAGCACGAGATTGAAATTGAAGAACTTAAGACACGATTCAATAATATTGATGAATTATTGGCGACTATTGAGATGGCAAAAGGAAATGTAATAGCCATTATACGTGGCGGTGGTGACAGTAATGATTTAATGATTTTCGATGAAGACAAGGTCTTGCAAAAAATTGCTGATCTTAAGTCTTATCGTATTGCAGGTATTGGACACAGTGCGGATAATAACTTAGTCAATGCTGTAGTAGATTATTCTGCAACAACCCCTACTGATGCAGGAAATCACCTTAAAGAGCAATTGATGCAAAATAAACGTGATATGTGGGAAATTTCAAATTTAAGACAAAATTTTAAAAACTTAGAAGCTAATGTATTAGAGCTTGAAACTAAAAACAATGAATTACAGAATAGGATAGTTGCCACAAGAATGCCAACTAAATCCACAAATATTAATAATATACTTATTGTGGTAATTGTCGTTCTAATTTTAATTGTAATCGTTAAATAATTTTTAAATTATTAATGGAAATAAAACCCTCAATTGAGGGTTTTTTCTTCCGGCCATGCTTCACTTAATCGCTCAACATCAATTGCGTGGCCATCTGCTTTTTCTGCCATGCTTCTATATTCTGCTGTGCAAGCTTCGAGTAACTTTGAGTTGGTAACGGTGTACTCAATGATGGTTTCTTTGGAAGCTGTGGACAAACGTTTGTTGGCTTCGCTGAGTTGCTTTGACAGCCCACTAGCAGCCAGATCAGCACTACGAGCAGCAGCATTCGCATCTTGTATTTTTTTAATCGCATTCTGTTCGACCTCTATTATTTTTGCTGACCATGTTTGCATGATGGTGACTTTTTCTTTTTGAGCCTGATCAATCGCATCTTCATAAGGTTTAATTGCTTCTGCAATATCAGCTTCGCGCTCTGCTTCACTGTGCTCAAGTGCCAAGTGTTTCCATGCACCAAAGGCAACTGCTAGTGCAAGTAAGGCCAGCAGCACCACAATCACAGCTTTGTAGAATTGGGCTAGAAAGAGATCCAGCATCGTCTAGGCCTCCGTCACTTTCGTTGCAGATACGTTTTTGATAATTGGCAGTTGATAGCGAATAGCAGCTGGACGATTAGTTTTCCCATACCAGTAATACTCAAGATCCTTTGGATCAAAAGTCGCATAACAGACCATATTGTCCTGATTGCCACCATAGCCAACGATCTTACCTGCCGGTGTAATACCGACAACAAAGAACACATGACCACCGCCTGAACGTGTTTTTGTAGCGATACAACCATAGGCTGGTTTGGCTAATTTTCGTTTTTCATCACGATAGGCTAAAGCTCGATACCATGCTGATGGATAAGGTACACCGGCACGCTTTAAACAAATCGCAGTAAATACGCCACACCACGGTGTTTCATCTTCTGACCACCAAGCTTTGAGCTCTTTTAACCAGTTAATGATGGTCGGGTTATGACGGGTTTTGCTTGTGTCTTCTTTTAGGCCATTATGTTTATAGGCTTCTATCATCCAGGCTAATTCAGGTGCTTGCTTTGTCATTTCTTCCCATTCCCCCAAATTGCAAGAAATGCAGATTTAATCTCATGCATAACTTCACTTATAGGTTTCCCCTGCAGTAATGCAACAGACTGGTAAACAATACCGATCCCCAGCAAGCCAAATACTGCGAAGAACAGCATGATTGCGCCTTGGTACATCGTGGATACATGGAGTAAGTCGAAGTATTCGATGAACGCTGAACCGCCATATAAGCTGACAGTTACACTGGCCATGAATTTGACGATGACATTCAGTGAGACTTCTATCTTTCCGTCTTTATCAATGTCACCACTCAGGACCAATGCCAAGATTGCACCAACGACTGCAGGTACGATCTTAATGATCCAGGGGATGGTGTTCTCTTGCATAACGCTCTCAATACAAATGCTGAATTAATGCATTCATCATTCATTTTTTAGTGTCAGTTACGCGAACCCTACACGGGATTAATTTGCTTAATATATTGTTTAATCTATTTATTATCCTTCATTAATAGCAGGAGTAACATAGTGGAAAATAATTCATCTCTTGAAGTCTTTGGTAAGTTTCTCCAGCTTCAACAACAGCCAAATAAACTATCGGAAGAACTTTTTAAAAATGGTTGGTATCCTATAAAATTAATTGCGAGGGTAGAAAAAGATCCTCAAGAAAGGATTGATGGATATATGGAGCGTCTTATAGCAGGTCGTTATTATGATCAAATAAAAAAAGAATATTGTTATGAGCAGTATCCGGATAGAGCCCATATTTTAAAAGAAGCATTTCTTTTATTTGAACAAGAAAGATATATCGCTTGTATTCCATTATTTTTAGCTCAAGCCGATGGAATAGCTAAAGATTTTGGAACGCATGGTGTTTTTGCTGGTAAGGAAAAAGATGAAGCAATTCTAGAGAAAAAAAAGTTCTTGTTTTATATTTCTAAAAAAATTGGAAACAATACCTCAATAAATAATAATTTAATGAAATTATTTTATAGCTCAATTTTTATTGGAATTGAAGAATATAAAAATATAAGTCTTATAAAACATACCGATACTACTAACACTTTAGAAAATAATTCTTTAAATAGGCATGGAATAATGCATGGTAATAAAGAATATCTCAACTATGGCACAAGAACCAATGCTCTAAAAACGATTAGTTTTATTTTATTCGTTATTAATCTTATTTCAGATTTTAAACAATTAGAGTTAGATCAATAAATTCATTAACATACCCTACTACTTATTATTAAAAAACCTACTATCTTATTTTCATAGATAGTAGGTTATGCATCTGACCTCTTTATTTAAACAAGAAAAATATTTATTTCTTATTTTCCAGATTCAAGTATTCAAAATTTTGGAGTGCACATTATTTAATTTTCAAACGCAAAACGCCCTATATCTGCATCCTCACGTTTCTTGTTCGGCAGATAAATACCATGCTCTGCTTGCTTCACACGTTTTTCACGCTGACGTAAACTTTGCATCGCCTGGACTCTACTAATCCGGCGTGATGGGTTTTTCTGGTTGAATGCCTGAATCTCTGTCCAGATTTCCTTTTGGCCATCTGCATCATCACGCTGAATGGCACGGACATAATCGGTCATCAGTTCAGTGCGACGCTTATCCAGGCGCTTGGTATGAGAGTAAATCGCGCTACGTCCTTCGGTGGCCAAGCGCACCTCACTTGGGCTAAAACCAATAGCCTGTGATGCAAGGCTTAACATGCCGACTTCATCTTTAATCATGACACCGGTTTTATCCTGGGCACCTTCGGTCGCATAACGAATAGATCTCAACGGAGAGCGTAAGAATACCGGTGACATGGTTTCCACCCCTCGCATACCGTGTCCTTGCCCTATTTCAGCCAAGCCTTTAAAGGTATTGGTTAGAATCCCTACCACTGGGCCTAATCCACTCATCACCATAGCATCACTAAAGTCTTTACCTTCTAGCCCATCCTGCACATCAGGTAATAACAAATTATTGATTCCAACACGACCAGACAAATCCGCTGGCCCAAACCGTGAAGCACCCTTCATGAGAACTTCTGAAGTTTTTGTACCCAGTGCATCGGCTAGTGCATTACGCAGTGCAGCCTCTGCATCCCATGGCTCATCGTCATCGCTTCCAAGCATTGAAGCCACTGCCAAAATTGGACCAACCAAAGGCAAACCCATTACACCAGCAAATATGGTGTGCATTCCGATAATACCGGCTAAGGCACGTTGAGCTTCACGGCGTGCTTCTGGGGTTTCACCTTTAAGCGACTGGTGAGCTGTACGCGCTAAGGTGTAAATCATGTTCTGGCCAAACTGTTTAAACAGAAAAATTACTTTGGCAATATTACCTTGCATGATCCGTGGCCGGTTACCTGAAGAATAATCGAAGTGGCCCTTATAGGTAGAATCCATTGCTTGTTCAAAAGCCTGATCGTGCATTGAACCGCTTTCACGCGCCAACCGGTAAGCTGCAATAAATGTCACTTCACGGTTAAAACGTTCGGCATTGTGGAACAAAGTACTTGCGACTCGCATAATCGGACGTAGTTTCCACATCACCCCACTGTCTTCACCTTGGGCAATACCAGCTAAGTCATGTGCCATGGTCACATCGATCACACCACGACGCACAGCTTCTTCATAGGCCTTGAGCTCATCGCCTTTCAGAATCTTGCCAATATCATTTTCCCAGTTCTTTGGGTTGATCCCATTAATCGATACGCCTTTGCGGAAATCATTTGATGCCTGAGCCAAAGCTGCGCCAGCCTTATCATATCCCCACTTAGCACCCATCTGAGGATAGGCCACCAATACTGTTTGCAAGGTGTTTACTGCTGCTGATGCCGGTGATAAGCCCAAGTAATATAAAAAGCCCAAACTGGTTAAAGCTGTAGATAATGGATGTGAATTCGCCTCCATCATGTTTTTATGACGTTTATTCATCTCATCGATAACTTGTTGAGCTACCGGCTGATCATAGTCATCATCAATTTTGGCCTGTTCTGTGGCATGCTTCTGCATCCCATCCAGCATTTCTTCAAGTTGATCTTTATAGCGCAGCTTGGCCAGATAGCTACCACCGTGAAACATATTCTGTGCAAAGGCACGGCGAGCATCCTGGCTAAAACCTGCAGTACCTTTACGGTGTACACTGTGTTTGGCATAACTTAGGTCTGGCAATGATTTCAAATACAATTGCCCTAAAATGTCCTCAAGCTCTGCCTGACGTTGTGCATTCAAACCAAAGCTGCCTAATTCATTGAACAGGTTGGTCATAAAGCCACGCCCTACACCATCACGTGCAGCATCATATTCCTTATCCAGCATTGGCTTATGTACTTTGGCATTCGGATAATCACCCTGCAGGATCTCACGCAGTTTATGTGCTTCAGATAAGGTTTCAGCACGACTGACACTAATCACCTGATCTTTTGTGTCACGAACAAGTACTACATATTTACCAAAACGCTGTAATGGGAAGTACACGCCCTGCGTATAGCCAAAGAAATTAGCATCCATCTGCTGCAGTAATTCAGTCTTTTTCTGATTACTCATACTTGAGCGTAAAATACGTTCCTGAATCGCCTGACGCACATCCCTGTGATGTTTTTTATAAGCATCACGTGCTTTTCTATATACCTTTTTCGCATCATCAGACAGTGCATCAAACTGTTTTTTCAGCTTGGTGTATTCTGCAACATTGTCACCTGGCTGATATGGTTTGGCCGGATCGATCTTGGTCAAGGTTGCATCGTGCATGACATTGGCCAACTCTTTTTCATCTTTCAAATCTGCCCAACGGCGTGCCAGATCATCGGAGAGTGCAGCCACTTCGTTTTGATCAGCATCCATCATCGCCACCATATCGTTATATGGCTTCAGCTGTGGTAATAATTTTTGATATAACTCTGTCAACTGACGACGACCCAGTGCGCCAAGAACATACTGCAAAGCATGTGTGGCTT
The DNA here is from genome assembly GCF_013004315.1 of Acinetobacter sp. ANC 5378. Taxonomy (NCBI): domain Bacteria; kingdom Pseudomonadati; phylum Pseudomonadota; class Gammaproteobacteria; order Moraxellales; family Moraxellaceae; genus Acinetobacter; species Acinetobacter sp. ANC 5378. Next base: position 90,133 of record NZ_JABERK010000005.1, on the reverse strand, counting down.
TATAACCTGCCTCGGTTTTAAGTTTGTCACGGCCCTGCTTATTCATATTGCCAACCAGATTCTGAATAATCTGCTGAGCATTGGCTTGGCGACTGAACAATACAGCATTGTCCACGGTTAGACGGTTACTGCCGGTCTGCTCAAGACGTTCTTTAATATCAAGTCGGTCCTGTGCGGTACCATTCATAAAGGTCTGTGTTAAAACAGCGCGTTCAAGTGTGGTTGAACCGGCTGTAGGTGTATAGATACTGGACAGCTTGATCGGATGCTGACGCGCATTGCTTGCCAGGCGTTCAAAGTCATCCCGGGTAAATTCCTGGGTAGACGTGTGTGTACTTTCCTTGATCCGTCCGGTTGCAATGCCTTCAAAAATATCTTTTTCAGCATTGTATTTGACGCTCTTGATTTCAGGATAAACTTCTGCCACAGCTTCATAACTTGCAAACATCATCTGTTCGATGTTGTGTACATGATCACCCTCGATCCAGTCTAAAGGTTTTACTACCGGATTACCTTTCACTTGGTTTGCGTGTGGTGCCAAGTGCTTTGTAGTACCAAATTTTAAAGCACTGGACAGCATATTTTCCAGGCGACGTGTCATGGCACGATCAGACAGGCCCACCGGATCACCGATAAATACCAGGTCATTGTTATGCGCATAGTTCGCTACTAGGTTATAAACCTCTTTACCACGACTACCTTCACTCAGTTGTGAAGCATTAACCCAAACATCATTTCCATTTTGCGCTACCACAACCATTTTTTTGTTCGGCATATACACCTGGAACAATTTGTCATAACGGCCATTACTGTTATGTGTCGGGATTTCTTCAACCACTAGCTCACTGTTAAGTTCAGCTGCAATCTCTGCAAAGTCAGACTTTGCAGAGATTGGCAATTGGAAAGCATCATTGTCTTGCGATAGTGCAGTCCAGACACTTGCAAGGCTGAAATCCAGATTCAAACGCTTGTCACTGGTACGATTTAATGCCTTACCTTTGGCTTTCTGTGTTCTGAAATCCTGGTTAGATGCAATCATGCGTTCAGCCAGGGCAACCATATCGTTAGGCGTTAAATTGATATTCATACCCAAACGATCAAAAGCCCATGCCTTCACTGCACTCACGACCTTATCAATAAAGCGCTTGATTGCACTTTTTTGCAGGGCATTCATCTCTTGCTGAGTCGAAGCCAGGGTTAAAAGATAAGGCAGGTATTCCAGCTGCTGTGTTTTGGTATCAGTTTCACGCTCTGCCAGGTGTTTTGCTTCAAGTGCAAGCGGATGTTTACGCTTGACCATATCGTTGAAGATACCCATAAGGTCAGCATACTGTTCCGGATCCATGGTGTTCTGGAATCCACCGTGGCCACCAAGTTCATGCAGAAAGGTTGGGATAATACTGGCTTCATTCAGATTATTTGCAACCAAGGTGACACGGCCATTCTGATAAAAGCCTTCTACACCTGGTTCATTCACAGTACTGACAATATCGAGCAGTCCACGTTTTTCCAGACTAGAGATTGTCTTTTCACCAAAACGCTTAACCAAGGCTTCACGCACTTGTTCTGGTGTACTGCCATGGTCCTTCTGACCATCTACACGACTATAAAGCCGTTGACCTGTTTCAGTCTTCTCGGTTTGCAGTCCACCGATCAGATCATCAAAGGCCTGATTAATTGCGACACGTTCTTCACCAGATGGAAAAGGTCGCTTCACGCCATAAGGTGTAAGGATACCTACATTTTCAGGACCATAATTCAGGAAAGGACTACGCGCATTTTTTGCAGCGATCTTGTCTTCAACATAGCCCTGGAATGCACGTGCTGACATTTCGTGTGGCGTGGTCCAATAATCACTACCACGACCTTGATCCAGTTCTTTGGCATTCATGGCAAATTCAGTCGGTACAGACTTGTACTTGGTCGTGCTTTGCTGTGCTTCAGCCAGCATCTTTAAACGACCGAGATAGCGACTCATGCTGCCGCGAAGATAGTCTAGTACTCCCTTAAAGTCAGCATTAAATCCTGATCGACCACGGACAGCTTTAAAAATCTCATTGATCTTGTCCAGTGCATCATTAGTATGGCGGTACCCACCAAAGGTACTACGGCTTTTCGGATTATTGCGTGCCTCTGTTTCGAGTAACTGACCTGTGATAATTAGCTCTGCTGCAGTGTCGAACTCTACCAACTGGTCTGCAGAGGCAGGTTTATTAAAACGTTTGTAGTACTGCGGATCGAGCTGCTTGGTTAAATTCTCACGGATAGAATTTAGCTTATCCTGAATTTCATCACGTGAACGTGCCACAAACTCGTCTGCTGCCTGTGTATCTTCAATATAAGCCTGTGACTTTCTAAACATTGTTACCATGAGCTTTTCAAAGTCATTGCGTACATCTTCACGTACACCAGACTTCACCACCTTAAAACCATGACTTGCAAAACGATCTGCTGGATTCGCTTTCACATTCAAGCTACGTGATCCATCCTCATGCTGGATCCATGCAGAACTTGCTGAACCATCCTGACGTGATAGATAGTGATCGAATGCATGCCACCATTCATGGGCAAGCGATCCAGCACCATTCATTTTAGTTAGGTTAATCACGACACGACTAGATTCATAGTGTGCTTTAGCACTACTTAAGCCTTGGCCACGTGCGCCAAACGCCAGTGCAAGTTCTCCATTCAGGCTTAAAGCTTCCGGTGGGATGTTCAAGACTTCAGCAAGATCCATCAGGCCATCAAATGCATCATTCAATAATTCCTGACGTTCTACCTGGTTATTCCAGTTACCGAACTCCACACCCCGGAATCCAAATACACGGCTAAAGTCAGAATCTTTTGCATCCCCTTCACGGCGGGCCACACCTGTACGTTGGGTATTCTCGGGACGCGGCAAATCCAGTTCACCAAATGTGGTATTAGTCTCTAAAATTTCCTGGGCATGACGTACCAGGTATTCATTTGCTGCATCACGGGTATCAAACAACTGCTGAACAACCTGTACATGTTTACGGTCTGATACGGTTCGGACAATGATATAGCCTTTTTCCCCATCTTTCGTATCGGTGGTGACACGATGCTTCATAGCGACCGCTGCAACAGGTAAAAACTTCTCAGCTTCTTCCTGGCTGTTAAACATCTGATTGGTAAGACGACGGTTATTACCCATCCAGTCCTTATTTTTGGTATCTGAAATCGTCCACTTGCCGACTTCAGCTGGATTGGATGATGCTGCAATTTCAGAAATATCAAAACGCTTTGCCCAAGTTGGACGATCATCTTTAGGTTTTTCTGCTGCAGGTTTTTTACCAGTTTTTACTGCAGTATCTTTACGGGCACCACCAATTTTTTCACCAAAGTCCTGGATGACTTCTTTTGGTTTTGTAGCAGCAGGTTTTGAACTTTCCAGTTTTTCCGGAGAGTTGGATTTTACTTCTGTTGTTTGCGTTTCTGCATCCGAGCTTTCATTAGTGGCTCGTTGTCCTGTTCCGCCAGACGTGACAGTGTTTCGGTCATCAGGTTGCGGGCTTGCGAAGATGTCTTGTTGCTTGTCTGTTTCTTGTTGATCGAGTCGGTCAAGGGTCTCACCTCTTAATTGAGTATTGTTTTTAGGCTTATCACCAAACAGATTTTCACCATTCGATTGCTGCATGGCCTGTTGTGCATAATGATTTAGTGCATCTGCCACACGTTCACGGCCACGTGCCCGGGTATATTTATCACCACGATAGAATACGCTTAAGAAATCTAACGTTACCGGATCTACCGCACCACTAAATATATCATCCTGCGCTACGAGATCGGCAAGTTTTGTGCTGGTGACACGTGCTTTTTGGACAAGGTGTACTGCTTCCACCAGATTCGGAGTAACATCCAGATCTTTAGGAATCTGGCCATTGATAGCCATATCACGCATTTTTGCCCAGAACCCAGCAACATCAGTCAGTGCATTACCAATAGCCTTGATATCAGATTCAGTGCTTTCAAATACCTGATCGACAATGAAGGTGTCATTGTAGGCCGCTGCTACCAATGCCGCATTGATACGACGCTGACCATCCTGAGTCAGTCCGGTACCAGCACTAAGCATTTTTCCACGTTCACTGGTGGGTACCAGCTCAGTCACAAAGCGGTTCACAAAGTCACGATTAGCCGCATTATTGATATCACCACCACGGTATTGATCAAGCAGATCCACCACTGTTTTTGCATCTACCATAGCCTGTTCGGTCGGACTCATGGTAAGAGTGGTGCTTTCATTGGATTCACGGGTATAGTCACGCAATTCCTGGTCACTCATGGCTGTCGTACGCTCACGCACCAGTACAGGATTTTTCATATCCGATACATCATAGCCTTGCTCAGACAGCCATTGTTTATAGGCTTCACCTTTTCCAGTTTCATAGGCTTTACGGATGGCTAAGGTGCGTCCATTGCCTGATTCCACCACACCTTCTGCAGATACAATCGGTGCACCGCTGGCAGTACTTGGATTTTCACCAAGCAATTTTGGATTAAGGTTGCTGGCAATGTCATGCACTTGAGCAATTGAAGTAGGTCGGCTGCGGTCACGTGGTTGCAAGTGTTGAGGAAAGTTTAGATTGACTGCGCCATTGGCATCATTGGATGTGATTAAACTGTCTGCTTCTACCACCTTGTGACGTACTTCAATTTCACGGTTGGTACCAGGTGTATAAACCTTTTCAGTTTTACCTTGAGCTGCTGTATTGGTACCTTTATTTGTGAGGGGACCATCATCATTATTTTTTAAATCACCTGCAGGTTTTTTGGTATCCCCATCTTTTAGCCAGGTCTTGAACTCATCTTTGCTCATGGCACGTACAGGTCCGACATTCCAGCCATCATCAAAGTTAGATGAATAGGCCTGAATCGCTTCTTCCTGCGAGTTAAATCCCATCATGACCTTATGTTCATCAAAGCCACCTGTTTTCTGGTCAATCTGATCCACAATAAAAATCTGATCTGATTCTGGGTTACGGCCTACATAGGTATCAATATTTTCGTTGTCTGCGCCGATACTGCGTTTGAAATATCCGTAATGGTCACTCATGGTATGCGCCCATTCCTTTCCATTAGGATCGGTACCACGACGTTCTGAACCACGCGGATTTTCTACAGCAATATCTAAACCATGAACTTTAATATGCCCTTTCTTATAATTACCCGCCTCGATCTGTGCCTGAGTAGGTTCTGGTAAATCGTTCTGAATACTGGTTGCAGCTGCATGTGCAGCTTGATCAATAGGGTTATCTTCCTGCAACTTAGCAATTTGCTTACGCAATTGTGCTTTTTTAGGTACAGATTTTTCTGTAGCTAGCTGCGCTTCAAGTTCAGATACTCTGGTTTGATTATTGCTAGTTTGAATCTCATTTTGGGTAACCTGACCCGCATTAATTTGTGCAGTACTTTGTCCATTAGATTGTTCGCTATTACCTACCCATTCACCGCTATGTTGATCCTTAACAGCCGTGACTTTACCGATAAAGGTTTTCGGATTGTAGTCGATCTTATAATTTGGATTATTCTTAACCTTGTCATATTCACGGTCAGATAATTCATAACTGCCTGAACTTTCGATTTCGTCAGCAATAGCAGTGACACGCGCATTCGTTAGACCATGGGTTTCACGTACACGATCATTTGCTTCTGTGAAGATTTCAGGGTTTTCTTCACGCATTCTTTGACGGACAGCGTTTACTTTTGCGATAGAGCGATCCATCTTGGCAAAGTTTTCACGGTGATTTTCAACAGTAGACTTTTGTGGGCTGTCGATATTTACATCACTCTGTGCCTGAATAGAAAGCTCATTCTGTAATTTAGCAATCTGCTTACGAATCTGAGCCTTTTTAGGTACGCTTTTTTCAGTGGCAAGCTGTGCTTCTAGTTCAGTTACTTTGGATTGTGCACCAAGTAGTTTGGATTTTACTTCGCTAGTTTGGATTTCATTTATACTTTGGTTGGATGAGATCGTCCGACCTGCATCAGATTGCGCAGGTTGTAGCCCCTTCTGCGCTGCTCCTGTTTTTGTTCCCATTGCAGACGCTGCAGCGGTGTCATGTTGTTCAGAAAGTGGTTGGCTTCCATTGTCAGCCTGTGCATTTCCTGGCTGTACCGCTTCATTCTGAGTGCGTCCAATATCGGTGACTGGTGCATTCTGTTCTCCTTGTTGACGTTGCTTCAGTTGCTCAATGGCTGTTGTGACTTCTGACCCATAAGTACTTTGTTTGCCATGGATCTGTTCCGGTGTGAGATCTCGTACCGTATCTGCTGCCCGTTGTAGTGGTTCATTATTATCTGTTGTTTTTTCAGTTGAATTAGAAGATGGTTCAGCTGCTGCTTGTGCCTGCATCTCAATTTGCATCTGTTGAGACATGCCACTATCTACTGCAGTGGCTGCAGCAGCAGACAATGGCCCCAAGTTCGGATCAATGCCCATCTGTTCCGATGGTTTTGGTGCAGACTGCGGTGATTGCCCACCGTAATTGATCAGGTTATCGGCATCAGTAGACATCTGATCATATTCAAAATTCTGACGTGTCTGTGCTTGCTCTGTGGCACCTTGTTGACCAGCAGGAATATATTCACCTTGTAGGCCATTATAGCTAAGACCAGGTGCACCACCATTCCCACCGGTTGGCACTGGTAGCATTGGAGTACTGCCATTAGTATCTGTATCGTCGCTGGCTTCTGGATTCCCAGTATTTGGCTGACCTGCCCATTTAGATGCTTGACTGGTCCCTGCTACGGTACCACCCATGGCCATACCTGCCAGAGTGCCCATAACGATGGCATCATCTACACCTTCAAAGAGATCCTTGTCTAAGGCATAATTTTGTAGCACCTGCTCAGTCACTGACTGCGGCATTTCTTCAAGCAGACCTTCACTGATTGCACCGAGTACTACGCTTTTAGGAATACTCGAGAAGGGAATTTGTGAAATTTCACCAGCTACCTGTTCAGGCTTTACCCCCCGAGCCATCAGCGTATCTACATCCTCAAAACCTAATTTTCTGGCAACTGTACCACCAAGAAAGCCAAGCAAACTTCCAGCGACACCAGTACCTGCAGCTGCAGCAGTTTGTTTCCCAGTCAATAGACCATCCTCAGTTTTCTGACGGATCTGTTCAGCTTGAGCACCGGCCATGACCAGACCTTCGCCTGCAGCACCCGCAGCAACCGGATTAATCAGGCCTCTAGACGCTACATTTAGTCCACGACCTGCCAAACCGCCTAGTGCCATAGAAGGTAATGATTCAACCACTGTATTTGTAATCATGGATGGGTTGGATAAAGCTACTTTGGTTTTATCAACAATCCCTTCTGCATCAGCAAACTCTTGTGATTGAACCTTCGCATGATCGGTTTTTTGATCCTGCCAGTACTTTTGTCCATCACCCAGTTTGAAATTTTCTGAAAGATTATCTACAGCTTTACCGGCACGACCACCGGTATACAGATCGGCAACACCCACTGCAACATCTGGTACCGCTGCCAGACCACCCATCAGTGACGCACCTAAATCACGAACATGGCCACCAAAGCCTTTATCTACTGCCTTAGCAGTACTTGGATCAAACTTGGAATTTTTATCTTTTGAAGCTGACGTTGTATTTGCCACAGGCTTGGCAGTACTGGGATCAAATTTAGATCCACCTTGCGCATTTATTTTGGTGATATTCTGGTCATCTAAGAAAGGATTATTAATAGCGTTGGAATCAGGCATGACACACTCCTATGGTATGTCTGAATCATGCTATTTCTGCTTTGTACTGGTCGAACCCTACAAAACTATTGCATTCATAATGATTTCGGTACTTAATAATCTATAAAAAATGAGGGATAACATAATGTTAAAAAAAGTGATTTTAACAAGCCTAATATTTGGGTTTTCATTACCGTATGTTCAGGCCAAGAATTACTACAAATGGGTAGACAGTAAGGGGAATGTCACCTATTCGAGCAAGCCACCACCGGCAGGTGCAAAACAGCAGAAGATTGAAACTTTAAGATCACTCGGATCTACACCAGCGGCTTCAACCCAACGGAAAGAATTTAAATCTAATGCTTCTATACCTGACACTTATGTAAATCACTATCAAAATAGAACGGCATATAAGGCACCTCGTCAGCCTGAACGTAGTGCAGAAGATGAAGCTTTAAGACAAAAAATAATTAAGGAAGCCAGTACTCCATATGCAGGAGCAAAGGGCTTAACAGGTAGTCAGCTAAGAACATTAGCAGCTATGAATGGCGTGGATGTGCCTGCTGACAATTCAAATTCAAGAAACTCTTATTCAGCACCCACATCACCTCCAACACAAGCACTACCCCCAACCCATATGACTAGTTGTGACGGATCAGGCTGTTGGGATAATCAAGGCAACCGTTATAATGGCAATAATGGCACTTATTATAATAATGGTCGTATGTGCCGAGATATTGGCGGGCAAATGCAATGTAATTGATAAAAAGCCACCATTAAGGTGGCTTTTTATTTAAGGGATTGGTACATATTCTCCGTTGACTACATAGGCCCGGTTGCCATTGGCATCCTCAACCACCTGGTAATTTTGAAACTGCTGTGCCGCTTTCCCTTGGCCTTGTTGTGAGTTACCAAGCTCAACATACTGCTTTGTTTGAGTATCAAAAATCTGTTGTGGACGATTGACCATGACACCAGCTTCCTGATCCCATTCCTGACCACCGCCAACAGTCATGTAACGATCTTTACCGCTTTGGTCCTTCGCACCAGTTAATCGGTTGATACGCTGCATGATAGATTGACGTTGCTCGTCTGTTTCAGCCTTATCGTACATTTCATTGAGTTTTTCAACACGTGCCGCATTACGAATACCAAAGCCTTCCTTAGATTCAGTTAAGGTCATTTCACGATTAAACTTACTCTTGTCATTTTCCAGGTTGGCACCAAAACGCATATTCTGGCCATTCTCACCCAACACGGCACGTTCGTTAGAACCTTGTTCACGCATCATGGTTTGTGCAATATTTGCAGTATTATTTGCAGTATTGTTAGCCTGACTGGTGGCATTGTTGGCATCGGTGTTATACATCGTCACCGCACGGCCATCCTCACCAGTCTGCATTTCTGCAAGCTGTGAGCGTTGACTTGAAGTCATGCCACGTGCGCCCTTAATCGGTGCCTGGATTTGCGCCAGTACATTACGACGTTCTGCTTCCTGGGCATCATTACGCTGCGGCCGGTCAGGGTACTGAATACCAAAACCCTGGCCACCGTTCATTGACTGCTGAATAGCACGATCAATTTGTTCTTGTGATGCACCCATTTCACGTGTATTGGCCATAAAATTAGCCACACCTTTTGGATCATTGGCCCGACCGGTAATGCCTGACGACTGTAACTCTGGCACACCTTGAGAACGTGCTTGTGCTGCTGCTTGAGGGTTGGCATAGCTAAAGCTGTTGCCCTGCTGATTGATTTTATAAGGATCATTCCCGGTTGCTTGTGGTGCTGCTTGTGCACCAGGATACATAGCATCATTCAAGCCTTGCTCAAAACTTGGTTTTGCGGCTGCCTGTTGTGGTGGAGCAGCTGCCGCCGGTGCTTTATTTTTCTGTGCATTATGTGCAGCAAAACGCGCTTGCTGTGCTGCCAGGTCTGCTTTTGCCTGGTTGAGTTGTTTGTCCGGGAAGCGTTGGCCAAGCATACCAAAAGATGCTGCATTGCCTACATCAGACATAACACCAGTTGCACGAATACCAAAATTCGCCAATTCTCCTCGATTCGCATTCGGATCTAATCCCATACGTGTCGCATAGTCCCCGGTATCGGTATTAAAGCCTTCTACAGCACCGCCAATCATGGAACCAATACCATGCAAAACACCTAAGCCTTTTGCAGCACCCAAGGCTTTACTTCCGGCACGTTCCAGGAACCCAGGAGGACGCACACCACCGCCACCGGTTGCTGATGTGGTTGCCGGTAAATTAGATACTGGTCGTGACTGGCCTTCAATTGTCCGACCTGTTGTTTGCATTGATCCACCTGGCTGTTGTGGCGTAGCCTGTCGTCCAACAAAGTCCTGAGCATGTGCGGTCGATGGAGGCGGATTAGGTACACGCGCCTGACCCTCAAACGTCTGACCAATCTTTGCTTGTGGTACACCACCTTGTTGTGGTTGACGACCAAGAAACTCTTGTGCATGTCCGGCTGAAGGTACATTAGTTCCGCGACGAGCTTTACGAATATCATCTGCAGATGGGTAAGGCGATACTAATCCACCATTCGCAAAGAACAATTCAGGCTTGTTTTCCTGACCACCACGACCAATACCAAAACCAACTGTCGGCTGATTAACCTGCGTATGGGTTTGATCTTTCATTTGTTCCAGGGCTTGCACACCCACCTGATGAACCTGGTCAGGCGTGAGTTGGAATTCACCGTTACTGAGATTAACGTCTGTGGGCCGTCCTAGACGAGCTAGGTTTTCCTCCCCGATGGCATCGGTTGAATCTTTAGGCATAATATAAGAACCACTAGGCACGGTCTTTTTAATATCGTCAGATGTGCCAGTGCCTTTACCTTCAATCATGCCACCTTTGGAACTGTTGGGCTGCTTAGACTTGCCCTTTTGCTGAATTCCAAACATAAAAACGCCCTAAATTTTCAAATTTTATCCATTATGGAAAACATAAAAATTTAGGGCGAACCTTACAGGAATGAATCAATAGTTATAGTTGTGGCTTTCACTCTTACTATTACTGGTTGATGAAGAAGTACTTGCAGATCCGCTACCGCTGATACTGGCTGATACGTGTGCTGCACTCATGGCACCGGCAGCAAGCTGTGCCGTATATTGGCCCATCGCTTTGGCTGATTCAAGTGCAATGTTTGCTTCCTGAATCGCTTTCTGCATTTTGGCTTCATACTCCTTGAGCTGCATTTCAGCATAAGCAATATTGGTCCGAGTATTCATGTCAGCATAGCGTGACTGCATTTCTGCTTGGCTGACTTCCAAACCGGCTGATGCTCTCCAGGCATCAACTTCTGCACTGAATGCAGCTGTATTTTGCTGAACCTCTGACAAATTTGCCTGTAGTTCTGCTTTGTATGCTTCCAGATCGGCTTGATACTTGCCAATCCATACACGTGCCGCTTCCATTTTTAATTGGATCTGCTGACCTTTAACATTGGCCTTGGCTTGTACGCCTTGAATCGTAGACGCATAAGCACGTGCTTGGGCATCGAATAAACCTGCCTTGCTTGTTTCACCTCTGATCTGTGCTTCATAGGCTTCGACCTTGACCTTTTCCGCATTGATCTGTTCACTGTAGGCTTGAACATCGGAACGATACGCATCAAACTGGTTTTTAATCACGTCGGCACGAACGGATGCACCTTGTACCAATGCCTTATAGACTTCCACGTTGGACAATACCGCATCCATCTTGGCCTTGTAGACCTGAACGTATTGCTCATTGATCTGTCCTACAGCGGCTTGCGCATCAACTGCGGTTTTATATGCTGTGAGTTTTGCAATCGCGCCATCGAGCTTGATTCTGTAAACATCAGATAAAACTTTAAAAGATTCATTCTGCGCATTAAAAAATGCAATCTGCGCATTAAAAACGCTCATTTGGCTTTCAGCGTTAAATTTGGCCACTTCAAATAAGCGATTGGCAACATTGTTAAAGATATTCGTAGTCAGCTGCTCAAGTGCCATGCCTTGTTGCACCAAGAAACGGATCTGCTCGATCTCCATCTTTGACGCTTCAATCAGAATATCCCGATTCAGTTCACTGGCTTTAAGCTGCCCTTGTTCACGAATACTTGCCACTTGCTTGACCAACATGCCAGGTGGCATAGAAAAATTACGTGTAGCCCAATCATTAACGACCTCTTGAACAGCACGTGACGTTTCACGGCTTTCACGGCTACGCGCCCGATTAAACAATGCTTCTTCAATCGGTTTAGGTAATCCGGTACCACCTTGCATCCCCTCTTTAACGTAGTCTGAAAGGCCCTCTAATAATTCCGATTCATACTCTGGTTCCGCCCACTCAATAAATACATCGGGTACAGTGAGATCGCTAATTGATGGGGGGATACCATCAAAGTTAGGCAGTTCTGGAAATTCAAAAGTCGGAATCTCAATCTGTTTCAGTTCATCCATTTCAGGCAGGTTTAAAACAGGTGAATCCGGAATCTGAACATCGGTATCAATAAACGGGCGTACAGGTACTTCAATATTAGCGATACCTGGTGCGCTTGGTAGCTCTATCGTCGGCATGACCGGTGCATCAGGCATATTCAGATCATCTAAATCCAATTCACTAAGCAGGTTCTCAATGCTTTGAAATTCAGGCAATGTTGGTTTGTCGAGCTTGATCGATGTAAATTTTGGTGAATCCGACAGATCGATATTTGGTACCGGTGTTTCGGGTATCTGCATTCGTGTCGGTGGGTCAATCTGTGCGACTGTAACTTCTTTAATACCGGCAAGCGATTGGGATAATTCATTGCGATAGCGTGAAGAAACACTATCGAGCTTATCCATTTGATCCATTACCGTAGTAATGGCTGCATCCATCACCCCATCCGGCTCAACTCTTGAGGTAATACTCATTATATTCTCCTGTTGGTTTTGGTAAATTCCATGGATAGCGCGTTAATTTTTGCGGATTGTGCTGCAATTGAAATTGCAAACGCAAAATGCCGTCCACGTAAACCACGACCAAACACCACACGACCATTGGTAAGATGATCGGCTACTTCATTTGCCAATAGATAACGATATGTAGAAGGCTGACCGCTTTGTGTTGTGGTTACTGCGATACTTAGCTGCTTATCATCACCTGTCATTTCATATTCTAAAAATGCTGCGGTTGGGTGTACCAGGTTGTCACCAAAATCAAGTTTACCTGTTTGAATCAATCCCTGAATTGCATTGCTCGGTTGACCAAGCGCATATACCCCTTGAGCATTCCAACCATACAACTGACCATTGATCACGCTTAAACCATCGAAGGTGTAAGGCATGTATCGGCTCATTGCCCAGGTATCCGTATTCGCGGTCCATGCCTGGCCATAAGATTTACTGTCTTTAATCGTATCGTATAAAGAAAAGTAATCATTGCTGTCAGAACGTGCAATCAGTTTGCATTGTTCAACAGCACCAAAACGAATGCTGTCAATCGCATGGTTATTTAGCTGAACATTCGATAAAACCTCATCACTAAATACTAGATCATCAAAGGTGTAGCTTTTTGCATAGAGTTTATCCTGGTAGAAATCCTCTAAAAGAATGCTATCGGTGACTTGTACGGATGCAACGGTATTGGCTTGATCGGTTAATTTAAATTGATCATAGCTAGACTGCTTTGCATACCGCTTTGCTGTAATGGTTTCATTGAGTTGAATTGAATCTTTGCTATTCGCTTTAATTTTAGCGAGTGTTGCATCGCCTAAACTAATTTGATCGTCTGTGTATTCAGATAAGAATGCGTATGCTGAATCAGTAAGTTTAAATTGCTCAAGCAGGTTGGTACGCGCAATCTTTTGACTTGTGACGCTATCAGATAGCTGAAAAGCATCATAGGCGGTATGGATCACACCATTTTGATTCACCTCATCTGCAAGATGAAAAGAATCGCCAAAATCAACCCTGATACGTGTTTCTGTTAAATCCGAAAGTACCAGGTAATCTTCTGCCATCGATTTCAAGCGTAGCCAGGTTGAATCCGATAGAAAGATATTGTCTAGTGCATCGTCACGATAAATCGCCATGCTGTGCTCCATAAAAAGCACCGATGACCATTCACCGGTGCTTTAGATTTTATGATGTTGCAGTAACGCGATAGCCAATTTCAAACACATCACCGTTTTGGAATACACGTGCAGCAGGGTATTTGGTCGCAGACAGCAACACACCAGTCGTACCGCCACGTTGGTTATTGGTCAGTAGGGCAACACCAGTCACATTCACTTGTGAAGTCGTTGCAATAGTCACGCTTGCCACGCTTGCAAAATTATCAATGTATTTCTGGTCGGTTGTATCAGATGGGATAAATTGTGGACGTGTCGCATTGGTATATCCCTCAGTCAGTGAAACAATCTCACCGGCTGTTGCAGCAAAGTTCGCAGCAGTCCAATTGTCTGCCGGTGCGGTTGCACCATTAAACAATGCCAAATACGAACCTGCAGGTTTTGCTTTAGAACCAATCGCCACGTTTAACACATGGATCAGGGCTTCCTTTGGAATCAAATTTTTAGTGAAGGTCGCTTCACCACCATTGACGCGATCCATATATTCACCCGAAAGCATGAAGCCATGTTTCGGAAAGAAGATACCTTCGTCAGTTTCGTCAAAATTCTCATTGAGTGCGTCTTTCATCAAGACGCGCTGTAGTTTTGCATCCATGGTTATGGCCTATATTGTAAATAAAACCTAATTTACAACTGCAACCAATCGATCTCCAAACCCTACAAGCTGACAGGATTGTGCTGTAATTCCCTGGATGGCTTCCGATTGTAATTCTACCAATTGACCTTCTGCCGTCCCCACTACAAAACCATTCTCAGCCAGCCATACGGCACACCATGTGCCGCCCTGAGAAAGTGACTTAACCATATCACTATGCAGCAAATGACTGCTTGCATAGACAGGTGCGCGTGATGCCTTTTGTTCAATGGCCATGTTGCGCACGTCCTGACCACGGACAAACACCACATGATCCGCTTGTCCTACCCAAATACCACCATCCACCGGCTCAATAAAACGGATTCGTTGCGGAAACTGGATAAAGTTATATCTATCGTCTGTTAAGTGGTAAGTCATGGCTTCGGAAAAATACAGCACATTGGAACGTACCACCCACAAACGACCACGCCATAAGCGCAGGAAATCACCGCTTTTCATTGGAGATAGGTACTGGAAAGTCGCAGCCCGGCCCAATTCCGGCAGGGCCGGTATATCGATACTCATGGTACCAATCGGCAGTTCAAATGCCTGGCGCAATTCACCACCACCAGGATCAGTCATATAGATCCGCACATGCGTCACATTGCTGTCTAAACACATCGGCAATTGCAGTTGCACACCGCTTTTATCCAAGAGCTGAACACTCTCGATTTCAGACAAGGCTGATTCAAGCCCATTGGCCACCCAGGAAATTGCAAAACTATAATCCCCTTGATCCAGGCTGTAGCCAGTTTTTGAACTTGCTTGTGGTTGGGCCGGTGTATCGATGGTCAGTTTTTTGGCCGTGTTGCCGTCATAGGTAAATAGTCCTTGATCGCAAGCCATGCACACCAGGTTATTCAGCACGATATGCTGTACCGGACCTGGGCCGCATTCAAGTAATGGCTCAGTTTGCCAGGTATCAGGATTGACCTTGACCCATTGATCCCCCAGGGCCGCGAAACAGTCCTGGTGTAATGGCGATTGCCATAAGCAGCGTAACGCCTGGTCACTCTGCAGCTGCATTGCCTGGGACAGTTCAGCCCGGCCAGTATCCGTGAAATTGATATTCACCGCATCCCGGACAAACAGCCCAGGTGAATCCCCTTTCATTTCCAGTGCGGCATCTTCCTTGACGTTATTCACCCCAAGAAAGGCCGGTATTTTTTTTGTAGCCATACGGCCCCCTATTCGTTAATCACACCAATAAAAGCCTTGGATATATGAGTTTCATTTAATCTGGTGTAACCAAAGCGATAGTTTTGGCCGGCCAGATTCTTTAAAGAGATATTGGCATATTCAGCATCCCCAAAGACAACCTTACAGGCATCTTCATATACAACGGTACCATTCTCTGGATTCGGTGAGAGTGAATAAAATGCAGGCGTATGCTGTTGATCATGTAGTTTCACCGCACGATCCATCACCGAACATCCCATGTTATAAAAGTTTTCTCGGCCACCGTCCTTGTTGATGGTGTATTCCTCTACTGGTGGAGGTTCGCCACCATAAGAGATAAGGGTGATTCCGGTAGGAGGGTGTACGATATTGGATACGTCTGCAGGTAATCCACCGATCCAGTCACCATAATCGGCAAAGTCTGAATTTTCCTCTGTTTTGTAATAATAGATTTCGGCCCATACCGGAAAACTATCTACCGGCCACGGTCTACCATTACGCGGCATGGTCTGTTCAATCGTGACCCAATGCCAGGAAAAATCATAGGTCCAGAAGCCATAGGAGTTGGGATCGGTTATTCCATACTGGCGCAGTGTTTCCCGATAAGATCCTTGATCATGCCATTCCTGATGGCCGTAAAAACTTATATTGCGATTAAGATAGGGAATGATAAAGCCCTGACGCATCCCAATATTGCCGGTGCTTTGCTCTGTGCGCTTATGGGTGTAATAGCGTCTACGTGTCAATATACCTTCGGTAGATCCGTAAAAACCAAAGTTAGCAAAAGGTTTCCCCCATCCCTGATCCTTGCCTTCAATAGTCGTGGTATAGACTGACCCCGGTATTTCCTTGCGATTGTCGAAATCAGTTGAGTAATAATCACCGCCATTATAAACACCACCTGTCAGGCGTTTTTCTTCCCAATTCCCGACAATCATGCTTTCTTCAAAATTGGAAATCGTTTTCTCTGTAAACTTGCGGTCATCCCGATAGTTCTTAATCACCTTTAAGGTGTCACCAATGTAATAGGCAAAAATAATGGTATCGATATATGGGTAAGTATCTTTATCACCTAAAGGCTTAAAGTTCATGGAAACACAGCCACCTTCAAATGGTTCAGGTAGTTTTATCCGTTGTCCTTCGTGCAAGTAACCCTCATTGGTGATGACTAGACCTGCTTTACTCTGAGCGATTGGATCAAGGCGCAAGTTATCCCAATACTCAATATCAGCCGCACCATTTCGACTACGCGCCCGGTCCATAATTTCAGATTCATCGACACGTCTGATTTTGTAACGAATCGATGCAAGTTGACCAGGTTCAGTGCTTTCTTTTAATGCGTTAAATAGCCTGGATAGATATTCACTTAATAAGTCGCGTTCATACGTGGACCAGTCTTGTGATACCTGCTTACTTTTAGCCCATCCCCGATTCTCAGCCGAAAGCATTTGGAAGCGAATCATAAAAGTATAGCCATAGCAAAAACCGTCATCCGAA
Source organism: Acinetobacter sp. ANC 5378 (assembly GCF_013004315.1). Lineage (NCBI taxonomy): Bacteria > Pseudomonadati > Pseudomonadota > Gammaproteobacteria > Moraxellales > Moraxellaceae > Acinetobacter > Acinetobacter sp. ANC 5378. Next base: position 72,992 of record NZ_JABERK010000005.1, on the reverse strand, counting down.
TAGTCAAAACAGGTATTTATCGCTTCGGTACAATCCAGATTACTACTCCACCCACATGCGGAAGAATAAGCTGAATATTGAAAGAATTTACCTGTATCACCTAAACGGATAATTGCGCCGGCACGTACCCACCGATAAAACTCTGCACCCAATGGAAAGCCCTCACCGCTTGGCATACCGCCAAAACGATTCAGGATTTTCTCAATTTCACTATCCCCAATAGTTTCAATATACTCGCGGAAGGCTGTGGTAGTCGTTGCCGGCACCAATGGTAAAGGCATTGCCCATATCCCGACATTATTAATCTTGATTAACCACGGCTCACGCTTCTCATCAAATGCTACCAGGTCTGTATCATTGAATTGAAAGTTGTATTGATACTGGCCATTGGTCGGTGCTCGGCCAGTGTATCCAGGCAAGCAGCAGTTTTCGATTTCTGGCCGGATCTTTTCGCTCACTTCAAAAGGCAAGGTATAACGCAGCTGCTCGTATATATCCTCTTGTGGTAGCTTCTCGAAATCCTGACGACCATAAGCCCCAACAATTTGTACGACCTGAGCCATACTGCCGCTATACCAGGTCGCATGTTGCTGTTGATACTGACTGTGTTCTGTTCGTCCGGGTCGATTACGCAGTATTTCAGGAATGAACATTTGAAAATCGGGTGCATAGGTACAGCGGAATCGCTGCATATCTAGATAATCCGGCCCCATACCTTCATAGTTGGTCATTCTGCGCCGTGTTTCATTACTGAATCGAACACCGATCCCGGAACCATCTTGAGAAATAGCATTCATTACGATGCCGGAAAACAAAAAAGGGATTTCCAGGTGCGTAAAACCGTCCTCTTGTGTAGCTGTGGTCCTTGTACCCGGTTTAAAGGCAATAGCCCTGAATACACCACCACTATCCGTCAGGATTACGCTGCCGCCATCTGGCAAAACACGGGTGTATTTCAGGCTTTCCAGTTCAGAAATAGCCTTGAAGTTGGTGAGCTTCTTGGCACAGTTATCAATAAAAGCCTGATCTTGATCTGTTAAAGGCTCACCATAACTGAACAGTCCATATGGTTTAGGTTCGTGCATGTACTTCGCTCACAACTGTTTAAAATAGGCCGCCTTTACGGTAGTTATCGCTGTTGCCATCCGGCCTGATGTAATGTACGGCAGGTTTAATATCTGGTATGCCAATCGCAAGCGAACTCAATCCACCGACCTGAACTGTCTGTTTAGGAATGGCCGGTTCGTATTTACGCATCCAGACTTGTAGACGGCCCTGGAAATTATCCCGATCATAGATAGCGACCTGAGCACTGTCAAAACCCTCAGTCCGTATCTCGCGCACACGGTCACTGATCCATGCGGTACCGTAACGGCTCATCACACCGCCACCTAGAACAAAAGGCACATGCGCACCAACACGTAACCCTTTCCACATATACGGTGTATCGCCATTTAATCGTGTACCCATAGACTGTGACAGCAAGCCAGTCATTTTGATTTCACGATGGAAGTGATCAATAGCAGGCTTGCCCAATTCAGATAAATTAAACCCTTTTGGTTGCGGCATGATACGCGGTTCGATATGTTTAATCTTTGCCGATCCAAACAGGGAGAATAATGGAGGACGGATAAAGGAAACATGCTGCGTACCAATCGGCCCCAATTGCCCCATACGCATATTGTTAAATCCTTTAGGCCGGATAAAGCTGCTTTGCAGCCATACGCGATGATCCCCTATCCTTAACTGACTACCCAACGCAGCAGATACACGTTGATGATAATGACTGATCCTTGGTACACCCAAAGCAATACCAGGTTTGTCCCGGCCTGCAACACCATAACCATTAATATGATGTAACGGCAATTGTTGCGGTGGATGGTTTGCCCTAGCCTGTTCAGGTGGTTTATCTGTGACCCAAATAGTTAAAGGTGAGGTGCGCGGCTTTGGTGGTACCAAGTTTTCTATCCATTCCTCCACATAAACACGTCGATTCTTATGCTCTACCCTTGGGGTGCCATATAAACGGTCATAGTATCCAGGCTCAACACGAATGGTATTGGCTGTCACGACTGCAGTGCCATATAGCGTCATTGGCTTTTCGCTATCAGGTTGAAGTACATTTTGTAGTACTGTATGCCGTTTTTCATTACCTTCTCTTGGAAAGTTATCAGTCCGCATACCAGGTGGGGAAATCCGTTTTGGCAGATAATTCCCTGCACCGATTTCCTCAATTTTATGTGTCTTGGTAAATTGAGGGATGGCCACACCATAATTTCTAAAATCTACTATTTGTTTTCGATCTGCAATCGTAGTACGGCCAAAAATCTGAGCATTCAATCCATTAACATATAAGGGCCGGGTGTACAGACCGATATATGACTGTCCGTATTCGTCCATAGCAATACCACGTGCTCGTAGCTGTGGCGTTTTATTGCGGATCTGCGGCTCACCAACACGATTCTGTGCAATCCATTTTGGAAATATCTTGGTAAAGCGTTCCTCAATGAATGCAGACCCATATCGCACACTATCAATTCCACGTGCTTCAATATAACGAACTCCAAGCTTTACTTCCGGCATTGGTATTACCGGTGCAGCAATAGAGTAATCAGACTGGATTCTCACATTGCGAATTGCATGAGATAGCATAGACTGACCAAACAGGGATTGTTCACCCAGGCTGATAAAGCGATAAATACGACGTGTGTTCTCTACATGCGGTGTCCCAAACAGTTCAAAATTAACACCTGGTAAGTTATAGCGTTTACCACTCAACCAGATAATATGGTTCGTGCTGAAATATGGAGGTTCAATACTTGGCATTCGGAATGACCGTATACCATCGGCCACCATCGTTTTAGTTGCTTCAACTTCAATCGGTGATGCCAAACCGACTGGATGTATAGTACGTGCGACATTGACAATATCTGCATATCCAAATTTCTGCATCAATGTGCCAAAGGTTGGCACCCTTCGATTACGGTTAAGGACCTGCAGCGGTTCCTTAGTGGTGTAGTCGTCATACTGCCACTTGCCAGTGGTTTTATCCTGCTCGTAATGAAATGGCGCAATATACTGTGTGCTATTAAATACCTTTTGTCTGCCCCATCGGTGATCGTGCGTTTCACCTGCAGTTAGAAATCCTTTCAGATAGATATGCTGCACAAAGTTATAAATTTCGGTTTCACCGAAAATAGTGCTGAATCCTGACGGAAGTAAGGTCTGATTTTCAGGAATAATCCGGCTACCAAATCGCGCTGAATCATGCCCGATCATACCGACAGATCGTGACATGCCGATCTGGTGATTGGATGGAAATTGCTGAAACAGACCACGTGGCTCAATATAGCGCGGATTATATTCAATCCATGCTCTACCATATCTGGCCATATCAAAATTGCTATTGGCTTCTACATAACGCAAGCCGAAAGCAACAAGGGTTTTAGCACCCCAAAGGGTTGATACATTCTCCTGCTTCACGGTTGCTTTTTGCAGGTTAAAGCTGATACGAGCACGACCTGCGGCAAAGCTCCCCAAGCCAGCTATAGGGATATATGCGCGTAGGCTCTGGATCTTTAACTGACCAAATACCAGACTATCCCGACCAGTAGTGCGCAAGTAACGTAGTTTGTTCTCAATCTTAATTGAGCCAAATGCTGTCTGACCCAAACCCTGTGGCGCAACATAACGACGTAGGTTTGCGGCCTTCGCTTCACCTGACACAAAACTATTGATGCCAGATAGTCGAATATAGTTTAAACGGTTATCGACTAACGGCTTACCATATAAGGTTGCAGCATACCCACCAGGCCGCACATAACGGTTTTTGGTAATGATCGTAAAACGACCATAGCCCGAAGCATTTAAACCCGGTGGTTGGATAAACTTATGAAAATTCCGAGCATTAGGTAAACCATATTGGTTTGATAACAAGCCAGTTAGTTGAATACGCTCATTGCGGTTACGGATAAACGTTTGACCAGAAGCAAATGAATCAAAACCAATCCCACCTATGTTCTGTTCTTCGCCACTGGCTTTATGTGCGAAATTTAAAACAATATTGTACTTAGATGAGCGATTCAGCACTTCATCAAAATTAAGGATGATATTGTATTTTGATGAAGTGTTTTGCGTCATACCAATATCTCTTATTTTACATTGTCTTGTGCTGCAATATTATGGTCATTATGCGGATCAACCGCCATTACAATATTAGGGTAGAAATGCGATCCATGCACAATAAACTTCCCATCTTCATCACTCATGGTGCGGCTCAATACTGCTTTGGTATTTCGATTAAGCACAACCACTTCACATGAAATGGGTACACCTTCATGTCGGATCTGACCTTTGATCAACGACGCGTTCACACTGTGGTCGGTTGCGGTTCCCTTGACTTCAGAATCAATACGCATTAGATTTCTCCAAGATTGATAATAATTGAGCCATGTCGAATGGATGACCCCATGTGCTTTCGCTTGATATAGGCATTACCATTTTCACTAAATATTGCTGTTGGAGGTTCTGATTTTAATGTTGAGTTAAGTACACACCGGAGCAGTGGAATTACACCAAGGTAAGCCTTCTGCACATCACGTGCATGAAAATTGCAGTGATAAACTCCATCTTCTTGATTTTTAATATAAGCGTCTGCGTATCCAGTGAATCCGGATGAATCTATACCATAATTCATCCGAGTTTCGTTTGCATTCACCGCTGCACCAGTCACATAAGTGCCGTCACGATTTTTTAAAAGCAGTAAATAGCCACCAACTTGTCCTGAGAATGTAGAGTCTGCACCACTATACCCACTAGAACTTAAAGCACTATAGTCATGACGCGCTGACAAAAACGGACAGTCTTTACCATCAAAAATCCCAAAGCCATAACATACTGAATAACCACTGTATGTGGTAGTGAGATGCTCAGGCAATGTTGTTGGCAAGATAAAAAAATTCTCATCATTACCAACCAATATCCAACCTCGCACCCCTTCAATAGCTGTACCACCTAGATTGATTGTGCCGCCACCAGTGGTATCACTGGTTGCATACACCCATCTCGCCCAACCAATAATTGCGCTAGTGGTGCCTGCTGTGCCTGTGCCGATCCAATTTTTTGTTGGTAGTACAGGATCAAATGGTGCCTGATTACCACTAATGTCATCGATACCAGTACAAGATTCCAGAATACCCACTTTCGCAAATTTGGCGCGTGTAGGTGTATGCAGCGGATCACAGGTATCATCGACCCGTAAATAATATGGGTTCTTACTGGTATCCTTTGCCTGAAAAACAGCGCGACCCGTATCACTAAACGGCATTGACCATCCGAGTGGCGCGAGGCGACAACTTAAAGTTTCAGTAATAGTTTGATCCGGTAATTCAACTAAAAACTCAACTGTGTTTTGTGTTAAACCAAGGACTTTAAACTCAGCATTTAAAACAACTTGGCTTGATCCGGAAAGCTTAATCCATTGGAAAATTTGTAGATTGTGATTGTTCGCAAACGTAGCAACTCCCACACCATCGCTGATAACCACAGAAATAATATCTTGCTCACCAAAACCATCAATCAAACAGGTCTTTAGAGCATGAACCAGATCACCCCAGGTGTTTGTAAGTTGGGGAGCATTAAAGTTTTGTGAACTAAACCACTTTACCGGACCACTCATTTCAGCTCACCATATACCGTTTCGTTTGGCCAATATCCTTTTGCTGTATGCCAGGCTTCAAATTCATTAAACAGCTTGCTTTCATCGGCCAGGACTTCTGGCTCAATTATCTGTTTAATCCAGTCCTCAATGTTGTGTGTGCCCTGTTCGCCTTGGGCGCGTGTTTCGCAGCAGAACATTTGGAATGGTGCGGAATTGATCAAAGTGAACCAATCATGTATTAGATTCACACCACCCATAACGATAGGTTCTGGCGCAATGGATTCCATATTGATAACAATTGGCTCAGGTTTGTTCTCGGACATTTAGATTCTCCAAAAGCCTACAAGAATGTAGGCACGTTTAATGGTGCTTACACCTTGTAGATCTTATTGGTCCCGTTATCCCATGTGATAATAATGTCACCACCATTCGGTGTGATCGGTAAGCCAGTTGCTGTATCCAGAAAGGCCAGCAATGGGCTTGTAGCTTCCTGCCCTGAATCCACATAGATCACGATGGCACCAATCGCACCACCAGAAACCGCTGTGAATGTTGCATCGTTAGCATCAGCTGCGCCACCAGCCGTGGTTTTACCTGTTAGCGTGACTGGACCTGCAATACGTGCAGAACCTGAAATATCAGAAAGGAATTTGTGAGTGGACGCATTGACGGTATATGCCGATGTACTAACCAGGAGCACTTTTACTGTGTCGGTTAGCCAGTTGAATTGGCCTTCAAGATAACCCTTTCGGGCTTCGTCATAGAGGGTATTCGCCATGATAATTATCCAAATAATAAAAACATGGCTTTATGATGTGAAAGTAGGGTTAGACTCGACCAACCCTACACGGGCCTTAGGAACTTATGGCCAGAAAGGTGTGACATGGTGTTCAAAATCTTCACGTACTTCACGACGTAAATTACTATCAGGTCGATCACCGAAGTAATCAATAAACTTGTACTCTGCGATCTGGGCACGGTTTGGATCCATGAACTCTGTATCTGGAACACTGAAGGCTTTATGCAATGCCCATTGCACCAGGTGTGCATGATGTGCCTGGTTAATTTCAGGCTGATCTGTATCCTCCACCATATCTACAAGCGGTAAACGATAGCCTTCAACGATCAAGGTGCCGTCTTGTTCAGGACGTGGTACCAGACGCAAACCTGTGTCAGATTGAATAGCATGTTCTGGATCACCCATTCTTGTGCGCCAGTTGCTATGATAGCGATGACTCAAAATCTCCTCAGAAGCCAACTTCACTTCACGTTCACACTGACCATCCCCAAGGTCAAAGCGCAAGTGTGTTAATTCATAGATACGTGAATCAAGCGGATACTGTGCCTGCCCTGCTATAATTTCAATACGGCAGATCGTGGTATCTTCTGATTCATGCAAAAGACGACCACGGATACAGGCCTCACGAACTGCATCATTCAGCCATGCATCCACATCTTCAGTACTATTGAAGTATGGCTCTACCAAATCACTCGCTTCGACACGAAAACGTCGACGCAATTCATTTAAGTCCATATTTAGATCACTCCAAATTGACGTACTTTCTCAACCGCTTTGTCTTTCAGCTCATCCAGCTTGAATGAGTTCGGATTTACTTTTTCACCGTATTTCGCTTCGATGTAATCCGTGACTGCCTTTTTGGTACCGAACTGCTTGATCGATTCAACCTCATTGAAGATATGGTCTTGGCGCTCCTGCTCCTTTTTTTTCTGGGCTTCCTGTTGGGCCAGAATCTCTGCAGTATCATCTTGCACTTCAGATGATGCTGTCTGCTCTGCTTCCACTTCTTTAAACTCAGGATGACTCAGAAACTGCTTGGCATAGTTGCTTGGTACCGTACGTGCAACACCACGGTTAAATACCAGCTTTGTGCCGTAGAGGTTATCTTGGTACTGCTCTTTAGGTCCCTGATAAACAATGGTCACACCTGCAACTGGTGTAGCACCGACAGACTGTGACTTGGCTTTCTGTGCAGCCACCTGAAGTTGTAATTTAACCAGCTCACCATTCAATGCAGATACATCATCAGGATCTGGCAGGTCTTTGAGCAAAGTCACTACAGCTTTAAATAGATAGTCTTTGGTTTTCTGCTCTACAGGTAACTGGTCATAAGGCAAAATACAAGGATGGGTTTTATTTTCAAGGTCTTTGATTTCACCATAGACCCAACCATCCGTCTCTTTCTGTGCTAGCCATGATTCATGTGACTGCTCAGGTGTGGTATCTGGATTTTCTAAATGCAGCTTTACGCCATATGCCAAACTTTTTTTAAGTTCTTCAGGCGTTTCTTCCCATGGCATGTGCGAATGGTCACCTATCGATGCGCAGTAAGCTATATTCATTCCATGTGCAAGTGATGCCAATAAAGCGATTTTCATAATGATTCCTCATGTGAAATATAAAAAAGGGATGGTGACTCGCTGAAAAATCATCCATCCCATAAACTTCATGTTTTTATGCTTTTACTTAACGTGGACCGGTTAATTCACCTGACACCACGATCTTGATATCAGATGCTTTGGCATTGTCTGCGCCACCAATGGTCAATGTTAAAATCGCTGATTTAGGTAATGTTACTAGCTTGGTACCGGTTGCACGTAAACGTGCCGCAGTAGCCAGTGCACCAGCACTAATGAAATACGCTGCATCCTGTGGTGCTTCTGTTGAGTCCGTACCATCAGCATATTTAAAGCCCAATGATCCAGTCACAGCTTCGGTCATCGCAGTTCCAATCAGCACCTGTGCATCATCCAGCCGGAAACCTACTGGCAGTACACCCAGTTCAATTACATCACCAGATTTCACTGCAGTATCCGAATCAGAATCCAGTACTGCACCAGCTGCATTGGTAGCCAATGAGAAAACCAAGGCTGTCACGTTGCCGTATGGCACCGCACCACCGAATCGATTGACGAATCCGCTTTTACGTTTAATTATCGCCATGAGTTAAATACTCCTAAAATTTGACGGAGGGCCGATCACTCAGCCCTGTTTCAGCCTTAGCCCTGAATCTTCACTACGGTATCGACTGCAATCACACCATGATCGGTGTACTGCATATTGCTACCATCGCCATCCACATCGACATCAAAGCGGATTTTCTTCACGCCACGAATTGTTCCGATCAACAGCTCGGCTTTATCGCCATGATCCAGATCACCCTTTTCAGACCAGAAGTACGGCACACCCGAAGTTTTGTGTGCAGCAAAGGCTTCTGCAAGCGCTTGGCCACCCAAGATGATTGAGCGATCCACCGCATGAGCTTTACCAAAACTTGCTGGTACTAGCGCTGAAGATTCAGCTTCTGAGGTGTAACTGGTCGCATACTTGATTGCATTACCTGCAAAGAAGCGAATCGCATGTGACATTTTGCGGATCAGGAAACCATTCCAGATACCCACATCACCACGGAACAATGGATGCAACTTGGCATTCGATGCACGTGCAACCGCATCAGCTTGGAACTGACGGAAGGTCGGCTGTTTTGAGAACCAGTTGTACTGTGCAGGTGAAACAAGCCAAACACGAAGTGGTGAATCCTCTGCACCATCATCCCCTTCAACCTTGATACACGGTGGTGGCAGGATCATGTCATCCAGTACCTGCTTCATAGAATCCACAGCGTCTAAGGTAAATAGATCTGTAGTCGCAATAGAAGCTTCACCTGCATTGGCAGTGAATGATTTAACACCTTGGCCATCGACCATGAAGTGACGGTTTTTGGTTGGTGCTAAAACTTTATTGACCATGATCTTATTGAACTTCGGATCATTCTCGGTCGGAATTGGCCATTCCACATTCTTAACGAAACCACGTGCCCCACACAGATGAACCAAAAGAGACATATCGCTATAGCGATCCATCAAGTCCTGAGCAATTGGGCGGCCCATACGACGGAAGTCCACCGGACTACGGATCTGCGTCATCACATTACCTAGATCCACTGGGAAACGTGCTTGGTCTACACGCAGACGATCTTCAACGATCGACATGCCGACACCACGACCTTCAGCGTATTCGCTACCCATGATTGGATAAGCATTTACTGGCTGGATCAGGTTGTATGTGACTTCATCACCCAGGCCTTTACCCAAGTCTTGAACACGTACAATCGGCATGTATTTGGAGGTTTGTTTTTTAATGGTCGCTTCTGCACTGCCTTCACCTTTTGGCATTGGGCCAATCAGGTTATTCAGCGTGCTCTTACGACGTAAGCTTTTTGCAAACAGTCCAACGGACTGTTGCATCATATTGGTTTTATCGCCGTATGCGGCATGGGTTTTATCAGTCATGGTATTCTCCACTAACAAATTTATGCACGGCGGCTCATGTACGCTTCGACTTGATCAGGGGTCCAGTTCTCCATTTCTGCGAGAAGTTCAGGGCCACTCAAATTCGATAAACGTTCATCAGCAGATAATCCGGCAGGTGAACCTGCAGGTAGATCTGTGACGCTGTGCGGTACTTTGGATGGAGCGTTCTGTACAGCTTGCTTGGCTTTCTCTACCATTGCCTGTGTCGGCGCTGGTGTATCAACCTTTTGACTGACATTGTTTTGGGTCTTAAACAAACTTAAGAGTTCAACCACCTGCTCTGCATTGCCTTTGTTCAGTACATCGTCATAGGCATTTTTTACAAAGCTTGGCTGTGCATCTTTCCATGCCTGAAATTCTTGCGATTCTGCAATCGAGTCATAATCAGGATGTTCTGTTGCGATATAAGCAAAGTGTTGCTGTTCTGCACTCAGCTGTTGCTGCTGCTTGAACGGTGCAAGGGCTTCATTCATCATGCTCTGCACTTGTGCAGATACACGCTGATTCACAAGTGCTTCAACTCCCTTGGCAATAGCTTCTTCCGAGAAGTCACCAAACATGGCCATCACATCGGCATTGTTTCCACTTGCCTCAATGACTGCCTCTGCTACAGCTGCATTCTGCTGTGCGACCTGAGTATTGCCAGGTGTCTGCTGTACTGCTAACTGCGCAGTGAGTTCTTCCACTTGCTGCTTATAAATTCTTGCTTGTTCACGGGTTTCTTGCAGTCGTTCATAAGGAATGGTGTGTTTTCCATCCTTGGTTAAGACCACAGAGTTTTCCGCATTTTCTTCAACTGGTGGCGTTGGTTCAGCGGCCGGGGGTGTTACCACTGGTTCTGAAGGCGTTGCCTCAGGTGAAGCTGTCCCTGCATCTGCTTTTACGTCTTCTGGTGTAGTGGCTGGCACACTACCTGTTTCTGCAGCTTGTTCTGCAGTCTCGCCAAATAGCGCAGCTTCTAATAAGCTTGCGCCCAGATTCGGTTGATCAGCGTTCGCGTCAATGTTCGTCGTTAAATGCTCTGTATTACTCATGCCTTTCCTGCCACTTATCGCTGTAGCCGCATATAGGTGAAGTGCTGACTTTTAAGAGTCGCTTGCTGTCGATTGCTCAACATAGGCATGAGTATTTGGGATATGGCAAGTGGTGGTCGAACCCTACACAGGGGCGAAAGATAGGCGTAAAAAAACCACTGCTTAGAGTGGTTTAATGTGGAGTGCCATGTAGTGTAGAAATTCTCAATTCACTTTTAGAACTTCTTCATTGATTGCTTGAATTAGATTTAACGACACCACAACGTGAGAATCATCGCTGCATAGATTTAGTAATTCTGCTGCGTTGTATGATGCTGCAATCACTTTAGCCATATATAACTTTTCACCGAAGCACACATCGCAACCGTTTTGACCATCAGTCTCAAGCAGTGATAGAAGTGCATAATGCTTTATTGTCATTGGCATGACTCCACATCTGCGATGGCTTGTTTTACTTGAATCCAATAAGGATCTGAATGTGAACCTGAAACCATGTATTCATATTTAGCCATTTCAATTGATTCAAAATCTTTAATGATCAACTCATGACTTTCAACCAGGCGTTTTAGCTCAAAACCATTAAGAATGATATCAACCCCATCAATATCAAAACCAACCCATTTATCATCAACTTGCTTTGCATAGAATATTGCTTCATTCCATCCATACTTCTTAACAAACTCATTCGCTTTCATTCTTATTCTCCAAAAAAAAGCCCACCCTTGGGGGAAGGTGGGCAAAAAGGGGTAAGAACCCACAGCATAATTTGAATCCCTTTTACCGACACGGATAAGGGTGATCCGATTCAAGGCACAACAACCATAAAGCCCGTCTAAACGGTTATTTAACAATGCTTCTGTTTCTCCCAAAACGTCCACACTGAATGTATTTGAATGCATGGTACTTTTATAAATGCGCCAGGATCGCGCTTCCCATATCCACTTAGCAGATTATCCTTCCCAGCTTTCGCCTGTCAGGACTACGCAAACGCCACCGTTTTAATGGCACCACAAATATCAGGCCCTGAGCGTAGGAGTCGAACCTACCGTACCTGAGGGATTGGTACGCACACCGCCTGCGGCCAAGGATAAGTGCCACTTTTAGCGTGTGTGGCTCACGCGGTCTTTCCCGATGTCATCAGTTGTTATTGTGCCCATAGCGGCTTTTATGGTTCATTAGATACTGAAAAACTTATCGACCAATATCGTGCTATGCCGTCCAACCTTCGAGCGCTTCGGTTGGCAGTCCTCTGTACAAGGCGCTCTGTCCCATGACCTTTCGGTTTCGCTTGAGTCTCACAAGCTCATCAGATGGGTTTGCTAGTCTATTCCTAGCAGTCAATTGATTGACAAGCGCACGGTACAAACGATTTCTTGTGGTTCTGCTTTCCCTGCGGCTAACCCCAGTTGCTACTTGCATTACTCCACCGCATCGGCTGCGGATTCAATCAATGTGCTCGTCTTTCCGAACCGTCAATGGAAATTCAACAAACCTTGGCTTGTTCACCGAGCGATGCTCAAAACCACCCGATATATTTATAGTAAGTCGCCGGTTTACGACGACGTGTATAAAAAAAACACAAACAGTTCAAAGTGGTAAAAATTTTAATTGCTCGACAAAAAACTCAAAGGTGCTTTGTTGAATTGACTCGGACTCGTTGTCGAAAAGCAGACTATATCGATCATCGATACGGCGGAACGAGAATGGAATACTATTGGCCGTCATACAGTACAGATTCAGTGCATCAGATGATTCATGCTCAATGGTGAACTCAGTATCATTAGTCCAACTATTCAGAAAATTATCGAAGCGCTGTGCCAGTGGTCCTTCCTCTGCATCCAACCAGTGCGGCTCATCTTCCTGCTTGGGCTGGGTGGCAATGGCCACAGCTATAGCCATGGTCAATGCAGAAAGTTTGAATGGTGGTGCACCAATAGTGCCGATATTGTTATGACTCATCTGTGCTTGGTGCCTCCGCCTTATCTGCGGCCTGCTGACCGATGGACAATGCCTCATCAATCAGCTTTACGAGTTCTTTGTACTTACTCAACCAAGCACCCAATCATTTTTATAAACCATTTCTTTAAGCACACGGATCGCAGCTGCAAATGCCACTTCTTCAGTGATGCCATTCGCTGTGATTTCTAGTGTAGGCTCTGGTGCTGCATTCACGGCAATCATGCACTTCCAATAATCCAGCTGCTCGTTGGTAACTGCCCAAACATATTCAAATGACACAGGGCCTACATACTTGAGAACTTGTTGTGTTGAAATACTCTCCCAAGGTGACATAGGTAATTCATCTCGACTGACCAAAGGACTAAAACCTGTAGTTAATGCAAAACCTATAGCATCTGAGCCCCGCTGTGACGCTTCTTTTAAAGCATCTGAAGACGCTGTATCACAATCGTTTACGCTTTGCTGAGTATTAGGATTGGCTTTGATATTAGCAACGGATCCACCAAGTTCTTTTGCTAATCGCGCTACGACCAAGTCATATAAGCCGGAAGACTTTATACGAGGATCACGAATACATTCCCGCAATTGTGCAATAAGATTTGGATCGGTGAAGGTTGAATTGTAACCGCCACCTGATCCTGAGCAAGACTTTGACCCTTCCTCTGACTCTGATGGATCTTTAGGATCTTCTGGCAAAACCTGTCCTAATTCTGCCTTAGGGCTTTCACTGATACTCACACCAACTATGCCTTCACCTATACCAAGCGCAAGAGCTTGATTCACCAATTCACTTATTGGCTCACGTAAAGCACCAGCCTTAGTAACTGCATCTGTTAGTTCTGGCGATGCACCACACTTTTCAATGGCTAAACATAGGTCATAAATTTGATTTAGGATTGGAATGCGTGTATCAAGCAGCTCATTAGCTTTTTCACTAAGTTCTTTTTTTGCATCTGTATGTGACATGAATGTCTCCTGGTGGATTATCTGTATTGATCTTTGGAATTAATGTCTTTGATATATGCATGCTCCATCAGGTACGAAGCAGCCATGATGATCAGTACGCAGACCGTCAAGGAAATAATGATCGCAGCAAGACCAAGGCGTTCCGTGTGATAGAGGATTAATGAAAAGATCAGCAAGCTGAGAAGGATCAGAAGTATTATTTTTTTCATATGCATCATCATCTCAAAGACTATGTAGATGATGATGCTGTTATGGTTTACGTCATGCTGTATAAAATTCAAGCATTTAGATATGTATTATTTCTGCCATAAAAATAGCCTCATCTGGTAATGAGGCTATTGTTTGGTGCTGGTTTACGTCTATAAGCTCAATATTCAACCAAGATTATCACTGGTACGAGCTGTCTCAATTCCTTGCAACCCAGTAGATGGCTGCTGTGGTATCGGAGGATTCATTGGACTGGTATTCTGCTGTACCTGCATCTCGGCAATACCTTCACTGCCGATCTGAGCACCTTCACCTTCTAAGTATGGCGAACGGATATCGCGTGCTGCTACTTCACCAGGTATAGGTAAGTTCGGATCATCACCCATTGGATTAGGTCGTTGATACCCAGCACCCTGCATGATGATATCGGCAATCGGTGCCGCTTGTGGTACCTGTGCCACCTGTACCGCCCCTTGAACTGCACTGTACTGCGACTGAACGCCAGTCTGCACAGCTTTAGCATCCACCAACTTGATATCACTTTCTGTCTTACGCTCTTTTAAGCGCAGCTCTTGTAGCTTGATCTCATTGCCAGATTCTTTCAGTGCCTGAGCCACTGCATCCTTAATACGTTGTTCCACTTGCTCTGGTGTAGGTGCATCCACTGCATCACGGATCGACTGAATGATGTCGCGTTTAAACGGCGTATCTGTAAGTGCAATAAGGTACGGCAGAATCGTTTGCTGAATATTTGGTGGCAATGACTTGGTAACTTCAGACAATGCGGCAAGCTGCTGTGCACGGAATCCGCTTGTACTTGGCACATCCTCAAGAATGACTTTAATGCGCGTACGCTGTACATCATTAGACAGATAGGTATAACCCATTGGATCTGTCTCCGGCTTATTAATATGCACACGACGTTCTGCAGTAATCGCATCACCTTCGATCACCACGACTTCTTCCTTGCTGCCCAGGTCTTCTACAATCATGGAAAGCAATAACTCACCAACCATGGTACGGGCTTCTTTAAAGTGATCCATGATTTTGCGTAATGCTTGGTTCGATTGATCGATTTGCAGCTGCTCTTGTCGTCCACTTGTTGCATTACCCTGCCGGCCCTGAAAGCCTGAAGTAATACTGCTGGTACGTTCAATCGAGATCCGGCTATCTTCAAGCAATTTAAACTGATGCTGATTCAACTCAAAGTCACGTTCAACTTCAAATGTTGCCCCAGTTTTGGCCATGTGCTGCTGATTCAGTTCAATGTATGCATCTGGTCGTGCAATCTGCTGCATGATCTGGCCACGTGTCATCTGTGATGCACCACGTGTAGTGGTCACACGCACCGAACTTAAACCCCAACGCAGTTTAGCCTGGGTCGAATTGATCAGGTCTTGGCTGTACTTCATGTCACGTACAAAGCCGTATGGAATGCCGGTATTGTCCTCACGGAATCCTATGAACGGTACATATGGGAAATTATCATGCGGATATGGAGTCGGCCCATCGTATAGGCAATGTGGGCCCATCCAATAGCTACGACGCATTTTAGCCACTGGTGCACGCTCTGGAATGGCATAACCATTTGCTGCAGCATAAATATGGGCTGGGTTGTTCTCATCAAACTCAACGATCCGGCCATCATCGAAGCGCAACATCGTTAATTCTACCCAACGTCGGTACCAGACTTCTGAGACATTAATCTCTTTAGATGTCTGATCGAACCAGAAACGCTCTGTCTTAGACCAGGCTTGAGCTTCACCCCAGGCATTACGCAGACCGGTAGAATTACCACCATCGATCATACTGTCATGCTGCCACCACAAAGCACCATGCCGGCCAATCGTCTCAATCAGTTCTTTATGCTGAGGGAATGCAATCTTAAGACGCTGCGGATGCACCCAACGATTACGACGCAACCAACGTGCATCACTTAAATCATCCTCTTGGGCCTTCATATCCCAATGGATTTCATTACGGTTCACGGCGACACAGCGATATGGATATTTTAGTGGATCTGCTTCACGTTTGACCTCAACCCAACCAATGCCACAGCCAATCATAGGCCGGAATGCATCACTACAGGCTTTATCTGCCTTGGATAGTCGCTCAGCCTGATTCAACTTATAGTTCAGTGCATCAGAAACATCCTGTCCACCAGGTTCGCCATTGGGTGTTACACGCCAGTCTGTCCGTGTTTCCAGCTCATGGCCTTCAATGGCACGCAATGCAGGACCGATCATATTCTCAATTGCAGGAGGAATACCGATCAACTTCATCCGTGTCAGTAGCTCACTGTCCAGCTGATTACCATCGGCATAGTCCATTTCTTTATCTGCAATAGTACGCCAGACCGGTTGCTGTTCTATCTCGTCATGGATTTCATTGAGTTCTTGAAGATCCAATGCCATTTCATCTTTAGCTTCTGGCGTATCAGTCACTGAGTTTTCGTCATTCTGCATGCTGCTACCTGTTACATTAGTCGCCAGTCGAGTGGCTCATCGTTGTAGTTATCTTGGCGTTTTGGTTCATCTTCTGCGAACCCTACACGGCTCTCCACAACATCCTCGATCATCCCTGCATCTTTAGCCTGTGCCCATTGACGCAAGGCATCTGCACCTTCGGAACAGCCATTGGCTTTGTTCGGTTGATCAATGAAGCATTTATCTGCTTTGGAGAATTTCTTCTGATAACCCTCGATCCGTTCAATACCCAACTTGCAGCCGTCTTTATCGAACCATGCATTCTTTAGATGCTTACGTGTGGACTGGATCCCATGGATAAGCTGAGTGATACGCGGCACGATGACAAAGTTATGACCAGGTAATAGTTCTTCCAGCTGCTCCATGACCGACTTATTGAAGTCACCTAAGCGCTGGTGTGCTGCATCATGTGGTAGGAAATGGGTGTGATAGAGATATCCATGAGATGCAATCTCTGCTGCATAATGTCTTAGATCTTGGCCATGCTTCTCGTAGTAGCGAATAAAACGGTCTTGGCCATTCATGATCTGTTGGTACCAGATCGCACAGCCGTCATGATTCCCGATATCCCAATAGGTATAAGTCGGTACATCCAATACTTCGATCTGACCAATACCACCGCGCTTACGCAGTGCCAGCATATCCTTGGCATAGTAGTTACCATCTTTGGCCACTTGAAATGCCTCATCCGGGAATGATGGGTATTCCTGCCACATCTTGGCACTATCGCCACGCAGGTCGTTGTCCCGTGTCAGCACATACCAGGCACGCTGATCAGGATCGAGACGCATCTTGATCCCCATTTTCTGCCGTACGATCAGCTCAACTTCATCCAGTTCTTCATGATCCCTGGCTGAGATAGTGACTTGAGTAGAATCAATCCGGTACTTGGGTTCTTGCCACCAGGCATAGAAATGGAAACGGTAGTCTTTGGATGTGAGGATTTTACGCAGCAGATAGTTTGTCTGTGCTGCCTGAACCATTGCATAGAATGATCCGTTACGTCCTTCCGCCGTGGATTCAATCACCAGCACACCATTGGTCGGTACGGTTGGGATCGAACCGGTAATAACCTCATCATCTTTGGCCGGATCACTCGCACAGATCTTACCGAACTCGGAAATCAGCATGCGGTGGATGGTACCGGAACGGAATGATGTCGCTACACGGATGCTCGATCCATTGTGGCCAAACTCAATTTCTGACTTGTTGTAGGCTTTTAAAGGAAAGCGTGCTCTGATTTCATCTGGAAGGTTGTCATAGGCAAACTTGATCTTGTCCTTGAAGATACTGAAAACCGTCGGCAAGTCCTGAGCGATAATGGCGCAGTTCTGGTTAGCATTGAACAGTGCATGGTCCAGCCACAAGATACAGATCAGCGTAGTAAAACCCAGCTGACGTGCTTTTAAAATAATATTGCGGTGCCACAACCGGTTTAAAAATTTGATCTGTGCAGCGTTCGGTTTAAATGGCAGCTCAAAGGTATCGGCTTCAATGACATTTCCCAGCTCATCTTTGAAGTCATCACCCTTAATTTTGATCTTATACAGACAGCCTGAAAAAATACGCCATTGCGGATCAGCAAGGCATCTTTCCAGTTCTTCTTTATTTGTGGGTAGTTCGGCTAAGTTGGTGTTATACATCATATAATCACCACTTTTGCACAATCATGGTGCGCTTTTATTGCACGTACGTGCATGAAATGATTTTGATGTGGGTCGTTAGTCGTTCTATTCACGTAGCATCCCCATTTTCATTATCGAACTCAGGGTCATGTGCTACAGGCTGGAATGTAGATGAATTGCTTTGCGCGATTCTGTTGATCAATGCAGTCAGGTCATCAGCTTTTTCTTCTTGCTTTTTATCCAGGCCATAGGCTTGTACTTCCAGACCAACCAAAGTCTTGAGCGTGTCGCCCAGATCCTTCATCGACTTCACTCGGTTCGGCAGCTGGATGATCTTCATGTACAGGTCATTCAGTTTGTCCTGGCCTTTGTCATCCTCTTTACGCATGACATCACCGAAGTCATAAAGCAGATTGGCGTTCTCAATCCCGATCATGTGTTCCAGTTCATCAAACAAACCCATGCACAATGAGCGTGCACGTTGAATATCTTTGCGCTGGTTTAGTTGAATGCCGGCAATGAGATTGGCATTCGCGTCGATGGTTTCTTTTTCTGTGGCCTTATATTCAGGTGAGTTGCGTACCTCAGTGCGTACCACCTGAGTGCGTACTATTGCTTCTGCTTTTGCATGAATTTTTCCATTTAAATCTCGGGTCCATTCCTGTGTCTTTGCACGCTTACGAATAGCACCATCAGACACGCCAAAGGCTTGTGCTATCTGTCTTATAGACTGCACGCCTGCACGATATTCGATTTCAATACGCTCCCAATCAGGAGCTACTTTCTTCTCTGACATCACACCACCTTTGTTTACAAGGTGATGATGGGAGTGCGCAGTGCGTACTGTCGAACCCTACAGTTTTACGTAGTGCGTACATGTTCCACGTCGTATGTTTCATGAACGAATAGGCGAAAAAAAAGCCCTGGTGGACAGGGCTAGATATTTACGCTTTGTGGAAATTTCTAATCGAACTAGACAAACTACTTTAAGTCATAAAGATTTGACTGGGAAACAGGAAACTTAAAGCCTAATTCACTAATGAGTTTTTGTAGTGTATTCAAAAACCATTTTGGAGCATGTGGTGACACAATGATTTCCTCTATTAAATCATTAGGCTCGATATCTACAGATACAATTGATGTTTTATCCTTTTTTAGAACTTCTAAAGTTTGAGCAATATTCTCATTTTTATATTCATAAATTTCGTCAATGAGTGCTTGTAATTGATTAGAAGTCTCAACAGTTGGTTCCTCATTTTTTAATTTTTTAATTTTTTCCATATTGTTGCTGTTCCACTTTTCATAATTTTTAACTTGCGAGTTTTGAATTTCCTTACATATTGCTTCCCTTTCATCTTTGCAGTTGTTATCAATTAAAAGCAGCCGATATTCTTTCTCATGATCAAATGATTCACGCTTCATAAACAAAGCACTATGGGGATTTACATTCGTAATATCCTTTAGCTGAACATCCTCTAATTTAGAATCGTATGTCACTTTGCTATAAACAATTTGATGATTATTTTTAGGTTTTAATGATTCTTTTAATAAATGAGCTTTAGTTTTTATTACTAAAGACTCTGGCGATTTGCAGTATAATTTCCACATACCTGCTGACTCAAATTCATTCAAATGCCAGCAACTTACATAAGCATAATAATTATAAACAGAGACTGCATCAGTTAATATCCCATTTACGAAGTTTATGGTACCTTCATCAAATTCATTAAGGGAATGCAAACCCTTTCTAGCCAATTCGATAAAATTAGCGGCATATCCTTCAAATGTATCTTCAAACTTATCATAACGAGGAAAAACCAACTTTTTATGCAAAATCAAATCAAGAAATTTCGATAAATCCAGATACCGCCACAAAGTGGCAGTATCATCAACATCATTAACTAAATCCATAATAACCCTATTAATTTATTATTTAGGCAAGACCATAAAACTTCGCTAACGAATCAGCCAATAGTGTACCTGCAGTAGCGATACCAATATCCCATGTACCATTGGCAGCCTTCCCCATCATTGTTGAAATCCAACCACCAACCTTTTCACCAAATCTGTTTGGCTCTGTCGGGGTAGCATCATGCTGAATTGCATCTTTTAAACTCTGAATATCAGAAAAAGCTACATTATTATCTGCGAGGTGTTTGGCCAAGGAATCAAAATCCATTCCCTTTATGTTCATCTGATTATTTTGATTAATAGTCCCACCAGATACAGTTCCAACTACACCCTGCATATTTTGAATATTGAAATGATTTACAGACATGGCTACTTCCTTTTCTTTTTTGGTAAATTTGAACCCTTTCCCTAGAATTCCATCTTCTTCTAATTGTAAAGACCAATTATAGATAATATTCCGAACCCTTGTACAAATGGACATAAGCTGAGGACGATAAACCATGATCCTTGGTTCAAGCTGTACAAACCTGTCTTGTAAATTCATAAGTGCGTTTTTAGCTTGATTATTTATTAGATATTGAAAAGAATTTCCTTCTTGCATTAGAAGATTTCTGATATCACCCACTGATTGCCTGATACTTAAAGATGTTACTACTTCATTCAGTTCATCTGGAATTATAAAAGGTATTAATCCACGCTGAGGATTAAAAGCTTTAAGCTGGCCCTTTATCTTTCTATACTTTGGAAGCTTTTTATCCCCGTAACCTTCTAATTCCAGTTCGCACCACTTTCTAAATTTTTTGATTTTCAATTTTCTTGATACTAAGAGTGCTTTATTAAGTAATTCTTCAATATCACTATTTGGGTCACCAGCTAAACTTTGAAGTTGCAACACTATTGAATCAGACAATTCAAATACCTATAAAGAAGGGATAAATAATTAAAAGACATAATAATTTATTTACCCCAAACATCAATATCCAAGATCATTTCATTTGAGTAAATCTGGATGACCACCTGACGATAGCCTTTCAATCATGAGCTGACCATCACCCGATATCAGATGTGACATTCCGTTATGAACCACTTTCATCAAACAGCCCTCCTTGAATCTTAGCCTCATGGATCCGTTCAATACTGCGTGACAGCTTACTGACCTGAGTAGCAATATTATTGGTGACATAACTCATGCTACGACCCATCTCAATGTTGCTGTACTGCATGGCATCGCTCACCATTAAACAGCCCAAATCTCGCCCTTCTTTAGGGGTTAATGTCAAAACAAGATCATCTCCGATCTCAATCTTTACTGTACCGTCATTCAGCACGGTTTTAGTGATCATGCGTGCAGGACGATGCTGTTGCACCGGCATATAAACGCCACGTTCAACGCGATTCACCTGATTGGTATCCACTAGATAACTTAAGCGATCGTCAATCTGCCCCCGGGTAAGATGTGGCAATGCAATCTGCAGAGTTTCACGTGTGATAATCTGCCCTTGGTTATGTAGATCCACACATGCTTCAAAAATCATGATAGTCGATGACTTTTTTTCGTCGTTTTGCTCTGCATCGGTATGCTTTTTGCGCTCTGCCATGAGTTTAAACCTCTGTAATCTCTATGCCATGCACTGACATCATCAAGTGCTTTTTTATACGGTAGGTATCTTTCTTACGTGTCTCTACACACTTAACGTCTTCAACAATCTGTTGGCCATTCCGCGTATAAACAAAGTCTGCAACATAACGTAGCGCTGGTTTAGTACGTGATTCACTGCTGAACTTCACCTTAGGTGCAAGCACAAAAGCCATCTGCAGCTTTAGATCCTGAATAATTCCGTTGCGTTCCATTGTCTGTAGAGTGTGATATCGCCTTTCTTCTTTCTTTGAATCAAATTTAAGGCCATTTATTTCGGTCTTGGTGTTGTTGTACTTCTGCTTTTTGTCCCCATCAGTAGCTTTAGGCTTAGCGCATAGGTGCCCTAAGCCTGCTTTCCGAAGTTCCCGATCAGTCAATACCGCAGACATAGGCTATTTATTCAGCAGCTAGATCCCAGGCGCAAACTAGCCCGGTATTTTCTGCCACAAGTTCATCCAAAGTTTTAACTTTAGGTAAGCCAGATACTGCTTTAGCTGTATTTGTTTTAAACACTGCCATAACACGACGCTCAAAATTGAAGTACATCCCCGCGCTAGCCAAGGCGAAATGTAAAAAATTAGGTTTATGATGCATTCTTTTCTCCAAAAATTTATCCCTTCAATTTCTGTAAACCTATATTGAATGGCAACGTCTTGCTGTCTAAAGAAACACCAAGTAATTTATTTTTTGGTATTCAGCGAGTGAGATTGATGTCATTGGTACCTCGCAATGTCACAACCCTTTCATAAGAGCGATTCAGGTTTTCTTCCACTGAGATTCCTTGCTGAAATCCAATTTCTAAAATTTTAATTTGATGTGAAAAATCAAAATGCCCTTTGCTAAAAAAGCCCTCAACCAATCTAAGCACAGCAACCAGATGGTTTTTTGTGTCAGAGTCGTAAAATTCTTCTACTTTTTTAAAATCGCTTAAAAATTTAAAATGCTGATTACTGGCTTCACGAAAACCAACACCAATATTTAGCCACTCTCTTGTCACAAGATCTGGACACCACTGCACTATTTGCCAAGTCCCTTTAATCATGCTGCACCTCGCCATACCAAAATTTCAGACTCTTTACGACGGTTGAAATAGGCAAAAATATTAGATTTCTCAAATTTCATCTGTGCAACTTTGCGTCCTGTTTTTTCGGCATATTGCTTAACGAATGCAGGATCCAATGACCAACAAATTGAATGATTCAACTCATCTTCATTGGTGTAGGCACGATATGCAGTCACAACCTTAGGAAGTCTAGAAAACTCTCTACGTTCACTGGTTTTCATTATTTTTTGACGGTTGCGTCTTTTGCTTTCAAATAGCTCAATCCACTGTTCTTGTTGTTCAAATGAGCCACCAGCTTTCCAGGCTGTGCCCAGAAGGTTCCAGTAGTTACTATCGTCGATAATTTTATTGTGATTGCCCTGCATGAAAGCCAGCATCAAGTGATGTGGTACCAGGCACATAGCTCGGGCAATATTGGCATCGTTATTCATGCTTATTCCATTCCACCTAATTTCACCAAAGCAGCCCCGATCAACATAAAAATAAACAATAGTGCTTTGTTCACGACACATCCCCAAAATCAAAAGCAGATTGGTGAACAGCAGGCTGACGATCCAACAAAGGTCTGGTCATATCAGATAACAAACGCTGTTCTTCTGCTTCAACCAGTGGCATAGCATTCATAATATTGCGGTACTCACGGTTACTCAGGCTCTGCTCATTGGCTGGAAGGGTGATATACAGCACCTGGTCTTCAGTCATATCAACAAACTTTAAAATCATCTTGCGACGTGACAGGTTTTTAGTGCCGGCATTGAACCAGTTTTTGATTCGGCTTAATTTGATCAGACCGCAAAACTCATTTGGATCTTCACAGTGGTGGTGAACAGGACGTGGTTTAAAGTTTGGTCCTGGTAATTCAGTAATCTTCCCCTGGTACCCTTTTAGCATTTCATCCAGTGCACGACGTTGAGCCTGCTTTTCCGAATAATTCCCCACGTAACGTGCTGCTTTTTGTGCTTCTATGTGCTGTAAAGTCATCTCAATTCCCCTCAAAGATGCTTAGTTAATTTGGCTCTACGGAATATGATGTGTAAATCTATTCTATAGAGCCTAGTTAAAATTGTTAGCTTTGTGTGGAATTTACTTCCCCATTAAGTAACTTATCAAAACAAGAATTACAGTAACCAAGTCCTAAACCAGATATTTCACCTATAGGCTTAGCTGAACAAATCTGACATACATGAGACTGTTCTATTAGTGCAATTAGTTCTTCCTCAGATAAGAAATCTGAATGCTTAACGACATTGCCAAGAATCTCCCTATGGTTATTCTTGAACAACAGTTTGGCTCTTAACATTTCAAAGCTATAACCACGACCTTGGCGATTAATAACCTTTGCTACACCATTCATTGCTTCGGTATAACCATTTGTTAACGGCTTGTCGAAGTATGCAAGTATTTCCTCTCGCCAATTCTTAACCGCTGTAACCAATGGCTTAAAGTCTTTGCCTGTTTTCTTCATCTCTGGTGGGATGATGTCAAGCCAGTCATTAAGCACTTGCTCTGCATCATTACGATTATCTTGATCGTAAATGCAGTAGAACAGCTCTTTGAGGTTATGCGCTATTGCTACGTGTGGTTCATTTGCAAGCCACATATCAGTGTTGTAGAGGCCATGTTCATCAAGGTTCTTGTATCGCATCCTAAGCAAAGATTTACGACGCATCCAGTCCTTGCCAATCGCTTTCGCACGATCTTTTGACAATTGAATACGAACTCCATCCATAGCTTGATTTGCCATGCGGACAACGTGGAACTTATCAACAATGATTGGCATATTTGGGAATACAGCTCGAATAGCATCCTTGTAAGGCTTCCACATATCCATAATAAAGCCTTCGATTGGCGCGTTCCTGTTGCGTTGTATCCAGTTAGAAACAGCAGCCTTATCGCGCGTATCAAACATATCGATGTATCGGCGTTGTTCAACATTCACGACTACAAAGCGTTGTTTGCCATCAATCTTAGTTTCATCAATGCCGATCCAACCACTTAAATCAGGCTCATATGCTTCATTTAGGCGACTAACGTACTCATTAGCTATGGAACGTACCGTCTTATCATCACAACCTATACGCTTTGCAATGTTCACAAAGGTATCGATAAAGCATTCATTTTGAATAATCTCGACGCAACGCTCTGTCATACGTGTATTTGGCTCAATACCATCAATAGGTTGAATGAACGTTCCACCGCAATCTCTGCAACGGTATCGTTTCAATACAGCCTGAACGATGACAGGCGAGCCGCGTACTGGGCCGTCACGATAGGCTATGGTCTTTGGGCCATGTTTATAGAAGTGCTTAGAACCACATTTTAAACAGCAATCAGGCTGCACTAAGTATTCAGCTTTAATGGTTAACTCTTTACCATGCTCAACACTCAGTACAGCCCAATTTGAAAGAGCTAGGATGTCAGTCATTTAATAATGTTTTCAGAATAAAAACTTAAAGATATTATATCGTCACCGATTTTTAAATGTGTATGCTCCCCATTGTCATGATGATGCAATGAAACCTCATCATCTATGTTGTAGTCTGAATGTTGCAAGACAATACCATAGCAGAGCTTATTGAGTGATGTGTTGCCAATAACATCTTCGCCGCAATCTAATTTACCTCTGTAATAATCCAAATAACTTTCAGCCTCTTCTTTTGCATCTTTTAAGTTTGAATGGTAATTAAATCCATATTCAACATCATGACTAAAAAACATGGGTTCTTTGGGAATTGACTTATTTAGACCTCTTTCACCACACTCAACTTTTACAAGTTTTTCCCACATTTTAAAGCAAGCGCCTACTAAAGGATCTTGAAATGCTCCATTGCTCATTTTGAACTGACCATCACTCAACCCAAACAGCGCAATATAATCTTCTTTAAAATCACGTTCTGTTGTATAGCTCATTTTAATTATTCCACACGATATTCCGAAATAAGAATATAACATGATTTAGTTAATTACACACGATATTCCGAATAGCCGTTAATTTTTGCTAGTTTTCTTAGAATTCGATCTACCAAAATCGACTTCCTAATCTCTATTTTTTCAAACACTCACGAATAACCTTAGGCACCTTCACTCCATCCATTTCACACTTTTCCAAGTACGATTCAGGATCATTGAAAGGATCTGGCCATGGATCGGCTATTGGTGTTGGCTTTACCTGTAAGCGCTGAGGCTTTGGCACATGACGGTTTTTCACATTCATCCGCTTTTTAAGTTCTTCCAGTGCTTGTTGAGCCACTGCATTCGGCACGGGCTGATGATCAATATCATCAGGTTCCTTTGGTTCAGCTAATTGTTTAACTGCTTTCAGTTCTTCATCAGGTTCGCCACGCTCTTTCGCTTCTGTGATCAGTCTCTTGTAAACACTGCAATACACGTTATGCACAGTATCGGTAGGCTTTAAGCTGCCATACGGCCCAACCACTGTATAAAACGCGTCCTTAGCAATACGGTTGATGCAACAAACTCGGTTTGATTTCTCGTAGTTCAGTGCTTGCAACCATGCTTCATCAGGAGTCTGGTATTCATAAACACCTTTGCACCAGTTTTTGAACTCAGGAATCGATGGTGGCCATTCGGCTGTATCAAGGCGTTTTAATCCACGAAGAAACTGTTCATAAGTTAGACCTGAAAGTTTTTCGACAAACTTCTCAATAACCTGACCTTTCTTGAGACCTGACCATTGATCAGTAAATTTCTTGCCGTACATGAGAAGCATGTCTTCAACCAACTTGCGTGCATCCAATTCACTGAATTGCTGGATGGCCTGAGTGTTTTCATGTTGAGCTAATTCATTACGCATATTTACCACCCTCCACTTCGTGCACATCACGCATTGCAGGCTGATCATCACCGCTGATCTCAGACATCCAATCGCTTACTTCGCTCTGGGTACGACCTGCTGCATTTGAAAAAGGCTTTTGTTTTTTAGGAAGAGACTTAGCTTCACGCAGATTACGTACTTCGTCTTTGTTGTTTTGAATCCAGGTAAACCACTTCACCAGCCATAGGCTTGGTGTGTTTTTGCTATCAGACTTAGCTGAGAAGAAATCACCGAAGTTTGTAAACATGGCAATCAGGTCTTGTTCAGGTAGACCAGGATTGCGCTGCTGCCCAAGTTTTATGAAATCGTAATGAATCGGATATACCTGTACACATTCCAAAATCGAATAGCGTTTGTGATCCCCAACCTGGTATTGAGAAAATTGAATGAGAGGAAAAGAAATTTTTTCTTCGCACGCATTACTACTACCACTACTATAAATACTGGTTATTGGTTCATGGTTATTGGTTAATGGTTTATGGTTTATGGTTGGTTGCTCGTCCGTTAAATTTCCGTTCAACGTTGCTTCAACGGTCGTTGGATTTTCGTTTAACCGACCTTCAACGGTCGTTGGATTTTCGCTATTCGAACGATCATCATTTGATGAACCGCCATTAGGGTCTTGTTGCTTTTTCGCTGCACGCTTTTTAGCAGATGCTTTACCAGCGTCACTAGCCTGTTTGCGCTTGCCATGGAACTCAACGATTTCACGTTCACAACGATTGTTGATGTAAGCACCATCCTCAAGAGTAAAAAACTCATCAAGAACATATTTCAAAGCAGATGTCTGATCTTCAGTTGCGCATTGCAGACGACGGGCCAAACGCTCCAAATTGGATGCATCAATTGGCTTTTCAGTGTCGTAATACATATCCAGGAGATCACGGTAAATGGCACGCTCAACCAAACTCAAATGACGCGTAGCATTATTGAAATCCCCAATATGATGCTGGTAATAATTCATAACCACTCCCCACGCTCAATCGTAAAATAAGTGCATTCAAGATTTTCTTCGTGAATAACCCGAAGGCGATTTAACGCATCTTCAAAAGAATCACACTGGTATATGGTTTGACCTTTTGTTGTGTAGCCACCACCATTACAAAATACCCAACCAAGGATGCGGTAGCGTTTCGAGCCACCCAGTAGCTTACTCATGCCACCATCCCTTCACTTGTCAGCGTCTCAACAACCCACTGTTCACCCTTGTTGGTGAATTTGGATTGTGGATAGCCTTGTTCTGTCTGCTTGACTTCGCCATAACCTTTTTTGATAAACCAATCAGCAAAAGTGCGACCTGCAATACGGCGGTCATACACACCTAGATCAGCAAGGTATTGATTAAGTTTTACAGCCGATAATCCAATCTTTTTACCAACTTGAGAGGCGTTCAAAAGGTTTTTTGTGTCGGCAACCTTGTCAAAATATTGAACTTTAGGGGCTACTATCTGGAGTTGTTGTTCTGCTGATTGCTTGGCTTTATATTGCTCCGCCCAAGCCATTGCAGCTTCGGCTGGGTCGGTGAAGTCAGGAAGTAATGCCACAGGTTGCTTTAGTGCTTCTTCCATGGCTGTCATGCGGTCAAAGACTTGAGCCTGTAATTCGTAGCTGTATGACATAGCCATGAGGCAAGCTTCACGTTTTGGGAAGCGGTAGCAAGGGCGTTGCTCACCATTTCCAGCAAGATAAGACGAGCGAAATTTTTCGCTGGTCTCTAGCCCTAAAACCTTTGGTACTTTTGCCATAAAATCAGCATGGCGAAGCTGAACTGGCTTTTCGTCAAACTTGCGGCTGTCGTTGATATAGTCAACAAGCTCAAGCGATACCATGGTCACTTGGTCTGTGTTATTATCATTTTGAATTTGTGCTAACATATTCATTGTTCATTGACTCCAAAGTTTTGAACATCAAGCTCAGTAGTTCGCGCTACTGGGCTTTCTTTATTTATGGACGATGTATTCACCGTATTCGTGGTATTGCCGAATGCTCTACTGAGATACTCATGTTGTTTCTTAAACTTTATGAGTTTTTCTATGGCTGCATTCCGAATCCATTCCGAACGCTTTATGTCGTCCATTGCTGCCAGCGCATCAATCGCTTGTAGCGCATCATGTGTCATGCGGACTGATGTTGAGTCAGTCTTTTTCCCATGCACATCAAGAAAACCTAAATCCAATGCTTCTTGCATTTCATCTACTCCCATCACGCAACATCCTTGTTGCGAACCACGCCTGAAATATGCGGATTTAAGAAGATGTGCGGATACTGGAGTTTTACTTCCGCAGGTATCCCTCTTGTCATCCAGTTTTGAACTCGCTGTTTGCTTTTTAAGCCAAGCATCTCAGCAACTTTTGTTGACCCACCAAGAGCAACAATGATGTCTTTATCAGTGCTGATAGACATTTCACTCTCCACTAAACATTTGTGTACTAGATGGTAAACGCTGTGTTTACTAATGTCAAATCATTTGTTTAACACAATTTGTTTACTGTTGAGATAATAAAACCAAGAATAAAAGGGGTTTGTTATGCACGAATCATTTAAAAGACTGCTTGAAATAAGCAATGGGTTGAGTCAGGAAGAAATAGCAAGACGTATTGATGAATCACCGCAAACGCTGACCAATTGGAAGAAGCGTGGTGTATCAAAAGCTGGGGCTTTAAAAGCGGCTGCTGAGTTTGACTGTTCTGCAAACTGGATTTTAAGTGGTGTGGGCGATAGCTCCAGCAGTGATGTTTCTCGTGTTGTTGGCTGGGATAGCTCCACCCCACTAGATAGTGATGAGATTGAGATACCATTCCATAAAGATGTTTTGGTGTCTTGTGGTTCAGGTTCGCTTAGCGAAATATTAAATTCGGAATCAAGAAAACTAAGACTAAGCACCTCAACATTAAGGCGTTATGGTGTTGATCCAGCAAATGCACTTGCATTAACAGCATTCGGCAATTCAATGACTCCAGTCATAAATGATGGCGCAACGGTTTACGTTGATATAGGCAGAAAAAATGTTATTGATGGCAAGATTTATGCAATATGCCACGGTGGTCTTTTTAAGTTTAAGTACCTATACAGAATGCCAATGGGCGGCATAAGGATTGTTAGTGCTAATAGTGACGAATACAAAGAAGAAGTTTTGACGCAGCAAGAAATTATTGACCAGGAGTTTGAAGTTATTGCTTACGCATTTAACGTGCAAAATTCGCTACCATAGATAAGTAAACAAAATGAAATTTTAAGACTGCTTATGCGGTCTTTTTTTATGTCTATATAAAACAGTTGTTTATAAATTAATTACACATTTGTTTATTTAAAGTGTTGACTACAGTACACATCATGTTTACTATTTACCTCGTACCCAATAAATACGAGATAACCATGACTCAATTCAAAACCCTAGCAACTGGCACAAACCACACAAGTCTAATTGTCTGTGATGGTGAGCTAAAAGTGGTTCGTCTTGGTGAGGTTATTGCGGTTATCACGAACTGGTAAAAACAAAAAAGCCCAGCAACTTTCGACGGGAACTGGGCTTCAACACAACGAGGTAATTATGAACCAAACCGCATCCCACAGTCAAACCCCTAAGTTTGGCCACATCCCATCAACAGGGATTCTTCGTCAGCAACCGCCTTCTAGTAAGCAGATTGCTAAGTCAAATAAACGCGCTAAAGCGAAAGCCTGGATGCAAGACACGATGGCAGTTTTAGTGGTTCTTGGAACTATTGGCTCAGTGCCTTTAATGGTTCGCAGCTGTGCAGATGATGTGGATCGTCAAGCGGTTGAGGCGGTTAAGCTTCAGGCTCAAGTTGGGGGTGTTAAGTAATGGACATGTCTCAAAAACGCAAATTGCTTATAGCTGTAGAAACACTGGCAGTTCGTCCTGGTAATGCTGACGCAGAAACTATTAAAGATGCTTTGGTTGGCTTTCAAGAATTAATCAAGGATGTAACTGCGAATCAAATCAACGTTGTTTATGCGTACGGTGAATCAAATGACTTGTAATTGTAAGGCTGACTTTACTGAAAAGTTTCTAAATCGCGTTAAAGAGGCTAATCCAGATTCAACTAATCATGAAGTTGAACTGACTGGTTACACCAATGTTTTTGGAACAAATGCGGCTGGACAAACCACGCTTGAGCTTAACGGTTTTATGCCGGTGGAAATAAAACACACGGTTAAGCATAAAAAGACTGGTGTTGAGCGAGTTAAAAAAGAAAAGACCAGCTTTCTATTTACTTACTGCCCTTTTTGCGGTGTTCCATACAAGAAAAAAGCAACAGGAGAAGCATCATGAATATGAGCACTAAACCTGAAAATAAATTCTCTGAATACCTAGGCAATGATGAGCAAGGCAATATGCGCCTTCGTCTAGGCACTAAGTTCGCCGCAATCTATGTCGAGAAAGGCAAAGATATTTACAAGGAAACCTCTAAAGGTCTTGTAAAGGTAACCCTTGAAGAATTGGTTTCTAAACCATGGATTCGTGAAAACTTCGAACGTGAACGTGCTTTTCAACGTAGTAAGGCTTTGGCCGTTGGTCTGCAAAGTTCTCACATTCCATTACGTGAACGTCGTGCATACAAAAAACGTATGGGCTGGGTTGGCGCACATTAATTTTCGATTTTTTGAGGGAAAAATCATGACAAATCAAACCCAGATCTCTGATCTACAGAATATACAGCAGTCATTAAAAGCGCCTAAGAAGCACTACAACGAATTCGGTAAATTTAAATACCGTAAGTTTGAAGACATTCTCGAAGAACTAAAACCTTTGCTCTGCAGCTTTGGCTGCACATTGGTATTAAGCGATGAGGTTAAGGAAATGGCGGGTCAACTTGTCTTGACAGCAAATGCTCGCTTTATCGATTCACACGGCGCAATAACAGAAGTTCATGCTCATGCTGGTATTGAGGCGAAAAAAGGTATGGATATGGCGCAGACCTTTGGGGTCAGCTCATCCTATGCCCGTAAGTACGCTTTGAATGGCCTGTTTCTGATCGATGACAGCAATGATCCAGATACCAATGAACATCATCGGGTAATTGAGCATGCCCAGCAAGGCAACAGAAACCAACAGCAAAAAAGCAATCAACGCCAGCAGAACGACCAGCGTCAAGGCCAACAAAATAATCAAGGGCAAATTCAACAGCAGAATACCCAGCATTCCGAAAAAGGTGATTTAAAAACTCGTTTTAACCAGGCACTTAAAACCATACCTCAGGTTGAAGATATCAACGTCCTGAATGGTGCTTTAAAAACTTTTCAAAATTCTGATTTTTATCCAACGATTCTGAAAACGTGTAAAGCACGTGCGCATCAGCTTGGTTACGATTTTACAGGTTGAGATTAAACAATGCATGACGCAAGTATTGAACAAAAGGGTTTTAACTACCTTAACCACCTACCCGATCCCATCAAACCGATGGGGTCAATTGACCGGGCAATGAGAAAGGCATTCTTTGCTTTTCTCCTCAATGATCAGTACCGCATTTTAAGCGTCTGTAAAAAGAAAAAGATTGTGACCTTGGTGCACCCTACCCGTGGTCAGGTCACGATCACCGCTTCAGAACAACTAAATGCTGAAGGTAAAAAGCGTTACCAGGTGTTTTTTAAAGTTTATTTCAAAAGGGGTTCAGCTTTTATCGACCAGCTGAACAGCCAGATTCAAATTCGCGTCGCAGCATAAATTAAGGGGAATACAAGCATGGCACAACAAAATTTATTAACGATCGATAAGCAAGAACTTGAAGTTATCGTTGAAAAAAATAAAGGGGATGCATTTCGCGCTGTAGTTGAGCAGGTTGAAGCGCAATTATTGTCGATGACTTTGGTTCAGACACGTGGCAACCAGACACTTACTGCAGAGGTACTAGGTTTAAACCGGGGCACGCTGCGTAAAAAATTAAAAAATCACGGCATGTTGAACTAATTTTCTATTCTGGACTCCGCTCATGACTAATCTTAAAGATTTAAACAGTTTAAAAATGGATAAAAACCTTGGCAAAGTACTTGATGCCCTGGTTAATGACCCATTTGGTTTATCTGCTGCACAAATTGCGAACAATTCCAAAATGTCGTTAAAAACCGTTAAAAATTGCCTTGCTGTCTTAATGCAAGATGAAAAAATTCGCTTAGATAATTTAGGTGTATATCACACCATGCAAAAAGCCAATGAGGTAGATGCTGCGCCAGTAACTCAAAAGGCGACGCAATCGGTTGTCAGTGCACAGACAGGCAAGGTAATGGAAGTGGTTAAAGAGACTATTAAAGTTGATGCCCCTACTCCACCTACACAGTCCATTAGTGCTGAAGGCTTTGACGCCAAAATCACGCCAACTAGCTTGCTTGGCATTATTCCAGTCGCACAGCCTCAGGCAGAACAGCAACCAGTGAAAGCTACAGATGATAAGAGTAAGCCAATCAAGGTGCGTATTCTCGATTTTATAAACAGTCACTGCTTACTTTCATTTAATGGTGTTACTTCATTTGAGATTGCTCAAGAACTCGAAATTACTAAACGCCAGGCTGATAACGCTTGCTATGCCCTGCAGAATCAAGGCTGCTTAAAGTCAGAAGGCGAAGCAGATAGTAAGCAATATTTTTATGTTCAGGATATTCCGCGTAAACGTGCAGAACCATGTATGAAAAAAACTCCGAAATTGGCTAAGACCACCGCTGCCTCTCCTTTCGATGGCTGGATCGAGCGTCAAGTCATTGAGACCCAGACTGTAAAGCTGACCGAAGAACAATTGGAAGAAGTACTTAAGCATGTATTCAACATGGATCAGGTCACTTTCCTGACCCCGCTTCCAGATCCTTATGTGGTGGAACTCAAAATGGAGGTGGTTCGTTGATGGATATTTCAGAACAAGATTATCAAAAAGCTGTTGCTGTTGTTATGGATTGCTCAAGTGGTAGTGTTTCAAATCTACAGCGTAAATTGTATTGGGGGTATGCTCGCGCAGCTGCTGCTATTGATCGCATGCAAGAGGAATTTATTGTTAGCCCAATGTCTGCATCTGGAAGACGTGATGTTTACCCAAGCGATATACATCAGTTATGGAAAGACCTTAATGCAGCCAAAGCTCAAGCGGTGCCGGAATGGAAAGACTACACAGTTGAATCTCCGCGCACTGATGGTCGGTATCAAATCTTCGCCAATGGTGAGCAGTTTGCGGCAGATTGGGAATCGCCTTACGGATTCTCAAGTGCAGAGGATGGAGCAGCATTAATTCAGGAATTAATCACTCACTGGTCTGTGTTGGGTGGTGATCCAGTGATCGAAGCACAGGAGCCGGCACCTTTAAAACTTGGTGATCTAGTTGAGCCTATAGACCATCGATACACGCTAGCCAGTGGTTGTGAACGCTACCCATATGCATATGTTGTGAATACAAACCCTTTTCAGCTTATGTCGGAAGAAGGCGATATGTATTGGTGTTGCACTGTTGAAGCAGGTGGATACAAGCTTATCAAATCAAATGATCAATTACCGGAAGCCGTATCCCTCAGAATGATTAGAGAGGGGTTGCTTGCACCAGTTGAAGCACAGGAGCAAAGTCATGAAAATGGGTGAATTCAACACTCTAATCAAACCGATAGAGCGACCATTGCGTAGTTTTCATTGTGGTTTTGATTATCTTGAAAAATGGATTGTAGCTGAAAGCGAATATTGTGCGGATGGGATTGATTTTAACTCTGATTTTCAGCGCGGCCATGTTTGGACAGAGCAGCAGCAAGTTTATTTTTTAGAAAATGTACTAAGAAGAATTGTGGATGAGAGTGGCTTAACCATTCGTTTCAATAATCCAGTTTGGAGTGAAACTAAATTAACAGGTGATATGCCTGATCAAACTGTTTGTGTTGATGGGTTGCAAAGATTAACAGCTATTCGCAAATTCATTAAAGGTGAATTAACCGTGTTTGGAATCAAGCATGATGACTTGCCAATGCGTGTAATTTTGCGAGATCTGCGAATCGTTATCCAGATGTATGACTTTAAGTATAAAAAGGATCTACTCAGATTTTATTTGGATATTAATAGTGGTGGAACAGCTCACACAGATAATGAATTGAATCGAGTTCATGGTTTATTAAAAATGGCACAGGAGCAAAGTCATGAAAAATAGATTTTATCTTGCTTGCTTCCGCGACAATGTTGGCTCTAATGTGAGTTTTCAGCGCAAAGAATATTCTGGTTATAACACTGACATAGATCAGGCGCATGTGTGTACTTTGGAAGAAGCTCAGCATCACTATAACTATGCACGTGAATATGACCTACCAATCTCAGCAGATCATGTTGATGCATTGGTTGTTTGGAAGGTTGATCATCAATACATCCCTACTGAAACACAACCTTTCACGGATATTCACAATACGTACGTGGCTTTCAAAAAAGGCTTATGGGATGGAAATGATGTTTATTGGTTAAATATCGATAAATGCAGCACATCAACTGATTTTGATGATACTTCAATATTTGGTCACTCAGTCGCTAAAAAATTAGATTCAAGCTATGTGGTTATTCCATTTAACTTGGCAGACAAAGCAAAACGTCGCACCTTTGATTTTAAAAAGTTAAATAAGCGAACCATGGTTTCTGGTGCTGGCCTTAAAACCCCTGAACATTTGAAAAAAGTTAGTCGCAAAAAAGAGGATACTAAAACTCGTTTTAATTGTCCTGAATGCGGAAAAATCAATTGGCAGCACAATCCTTATGATTTTGAGGGATGTAACCACTGCTGTCATGGATGGAGAGAATCAGCATGATCAATCTTGAATTAGCAAAAGACATTCGTGAATCTCTGGCAGCTCGAAAAATTGGCGGTACTGGTATTGAGTTGAATAGTGAAGAAGCTGAACTTGCGTATGAAATTTTCAACGATTACATCATGCGGAATGATGAAGCAAGTGTTGATGCAAAGTTGCCTTTTGAAGTAATCCAAATTTTGAAGGAGACTCCCTGATGGCCTGCCTTATCAAGGTATCGGAATTTATTAAGCGCGTGTATGGAGAAAAAGATTCAACCCCTCCTACTCCGCAAACCATCACACGTTCTTGCCGTCGTGGTGAATTGCCGGCAGAACAAAAAGGTAAGCTTTGGTATATTGATTGGGATATATATCAAAAACAAACTGGCGATGATCTTATTGATCGAGTACTGAATAGCTGAGGTATGCCATGGCACGACCACGCGCTAAAAGAAACAAAGACTTGCCACCCAATCTGTATCGTAGCGGTAACAATACTTGGCGTTATCGCCATCCTTTAACTGGTAAATATCACGGTATGGGTGATGATAAAACTAAAGCAGTGAATGCAGCTCGAAAGCTTAACGATATTTTAACCCCAGCAACCGATCTAGTATCGGTTGTAATGGGTGAAATAACTTTTGGTGAATTTTCTCAAAAGTTTTTAACTGAAAAACGTCGTAAAGATGGCCGGCCACTCGCTGACAACACAGTAAGAAGCTATAGCCATAGTTTAAATAGATGTACTGAGTGGGAAAATGTTGCACTTTCATCCATTACTTTGTTTATGGTTAATAAACTACTTGAGAGTCTACCTGCATCAACAAGTATTGAAACTCGTAGTTTACTCATTCAGATCTTTGATTTAGCAATAAGTAAAGGGCTTGTGACCGATAACCCTGCAGCCCAAACTATTAAGCGATATCGAATTAAACAGCGTAAACGCCACACATTGGAAGGCTTAACAGCTATTCGAAATGTATCACCTCAGTGGCTTAAAAATGCAATTGATTTGGCAATGCTTACAACCCAGCGGCGCATAGACATTATCAATATGAAATGGACTGATATTCAGGATGGTCATTTACATGTTGCACAAGAAAAAACCACAGATGATCCAGAAGATGAGTTTGAATTATTAGAAGGTGCTGGGTATGTACGGATTAAAATTAATGATGAATTACAGCGTGTTTTAGACCGCTGTAAAGATAATGTTTTAAGTCCATACATTATCCATAGGGTACCGAAAGGGAAAACTAAAAACCGTGGCCAAACTAAGGATCATTGGACACAAATAGAAGCTCAATACGTTTCTAGGGAATTCTTGAATGCAAGCAGAGCAGCCAATGCTTATCCTGAATTGAATGGTCGCCAACTGCCAAGTTTTCATGAAATTCGAGCCCTCTCAATTCATTTGCATAAAAAGGCGGGGAAATCAGCCCAAACGTTAGCCGGTCATGCAACAGAAAGAATGACTGAAGTTTATGCATCAGGACATGAGATTATTTGGAATGATGCGGATGTTGGTATTGATCTACCATTTAATGCAGATTGATCGACAAAAAATTAAAGCCACTCTTATAAGTGGCTTTTTTAATTGGCTGAACTGCCTGAAAAACTATCTGCAAAACTATATTGCAACTCATTGTTTTCTATAATATCTATAATTGCTATTTTTCCTATATTTTACAGGAATATTAGCCCCCTAATTTACATATAAAACAAAAGCTTAGATTAATTAAAAATGTATTTTAAATAAACATCAAGCATAATCAATCATCAGCAGTTAATTTCTCGCTATATTGTACGCATATATGCCTCAGATAAAAACCACTGATGATCAATAGATCAGTGTTCAAGCCTTTAGATGCTTATTTCACGTTAGCTGAAACCATATTTTCAGGGATCACCACAGCATCAAACTGTTCTGCTGTCACCAGATTCAATTCAACCGCAACCTGTTTTAAAGTCTTACCTTCTTTATATGCGGTTTTTGCCACTTTTGCTGCATTTTCATAGCCGATTACCGGATTTAAAGCGGTGACCAACATGAGCGAGTTATGCAGGAAATAATCAATTTTTTCCCGGTTTGGTTCAATACCCACAGCGCAATGATCATTAAAACTATTACATGCATCACCCAGTAATTGAATCGATTGCAATAAGTTAAATGCAATCACTGGCATAAATACGTTCAACTCAAAGTTACCCGAAGCTCCAGCGACATTAATTGTCGTGTCATTACCCAATACTTGAGCGACGACCATAGTCATGGCTTCACTTTGGGTCGGATTAACCTTGCCTGGCATAATGCTTGAGCCGGGTTCATTTTCAGGAATCCGAATCTCACCAAAACCACAACGCGGACCACTGGCTAACCATCTAATATCATTGGCAATTTTATTTAGACTGGCTGCCAATGTTTTCAAAGCACCTGATGCAAATACCGCAGCATCACGCCCTGCCAAAGCTTCAAACTTGTTCGGTGCAGTGACAAAAGGTAAATCGGTTAAGCTTGCCAATTGTGCCGCTGCTTTTACGGCGTAATCAGGATGTGCATTTAAGCCAGTTCCGACTGCCGTACCGCCTAAAGGCAACTCATATAAGCCCAATAAGGCATAATGTAAACGTTTTAAGCCATGATCGAGCTGCGCCACATAACCACTAAATTCTTGCCCCAACGTTAACGGCGTTGCATCTTGTAAATGCGTACGTCCAATTTTCACAATGTCCGAAAACTCTTTCGACTTTTCATCTAATGTATCGCGTAAACGTTGTACTGCTGGAATGAGCAGTTCATTGATCTGCAAGCTTGCTGCGACATGAATAGCCGTTGGAAAAGAGTCATTGGTCGATTGTGCACGGTTCACATGATCATTCGGGTGTACTGGTTTTTGCGAACCTAAAGGATTGCCCAGTTTTTGATTGGCAATATTGGCAATCACTTCATTACAGTTCATATTGCTTTGCGTACCTGAACCTGTTTGCCACACCACCAATGGAAACTGTGCATCCCATTTCCCAGCAATCACTTCTTCCGCTGCATTGACAATATAATGTGACAATTCATGCGGAATTTGATCTAACTCGGCATTGGTGATGGCTGCCGCTTTTTTTACCAGACCCATGGCCCGAATCATGGATCGGGGTAAGCGTTCTTGCCCAATTTTAAAGTTTTGCAAACTACGCTGTGTTTGCGCACCCCACATTGCTTCACTCGGAACTTCAACATCGCCCATGGTGTCGTGTTCAATACGTGTCTGCATCATCAACCTCATTTCCATGTAGTTTTATAACTTTCGCTAATTCAACTGTTTTGACATATTTAATGATCTTAATCAAACATTTTACAATTATAAATGATTATTATTTACATAAATTTTCTTTAACGTCCTTTTAGGGTTTGCTGATAAAAGCGCCAGGAATCTTCTATGATTTGGGTAATCGTGCGTTTAGGCTGCCATTTTAAAATTTCATGTGCTTTCCCTGCAGTTGCCCCAATCTGGTCTAATTCAGCATAGGCATAAAATGGTGCATCTATGGTTTTAATTTCGCTCTTGGTGACTTTGGCGACTTCACTCAGCAAAGCGCGAATCGATATATTCTGCCCTGCAATATTAAAAGCATCACAGGTATAGGGCTGAGTTCTGAGCCACTGTAAAGTCGCTATAATCGCATCACAACAATCCAACACATGTAAAAAGCTGCGTTCAACGGTGCGGTCCAAGGTCTGAGCTTGCTGACGTAACTCGATATAGTCTCGTTGCTTGGCTGCAGCTTGCAGTGCCAAGGGAATAATATTTTTAGGCAAGGGTGCAACAAACTCGCCTAAAACAGCATGTTCAAATGCACCCGAAATATTACTTAATCTCAAGATCGCAATTTTCCACTCACTGTCTGTGAGTGCGGTATCTCGTATGATTTCTTCTGCCATTTGTTGCGACTTGATATAAGGATTCGGATAAGAATAGTTAAAAGGTGTGTCTTCTGACAGGGTCGAACTTGACTGTCCATACACCGCCAAACTGGATAAATGAATTAAGGTTCTTACTCCAGTGCGCTGCATGGCACGCAGCAAACTCATAATGCAACTGACATTATCGTTATAGTATTCCAGCGGCTTAAGTGCTGATTCTTCAATTGATTTAAAGCCTGCGGCATGAATGACCGCTTCTACAGAATATTGTTCAAAAACTTTGTTTAAAGCCGGTGTATTTCGAATATCAATTTTGACAAATGGCACATACATGCCTGAAATATATTCAAGTCGTTCTAAGGTTTGTAAATTTGCATTGGATAAATTATCGACAATAATGACTTCTTGCCCATGCGCCATCAGGCTTAAAGCAATATGTGAACCTATAAAGCCTAAACCACCAGTCACTAAAATCATTGTATACTACCTTTTTCTTATGAAGTCTGGATGCATCAACATTGGATTGGGCATTCCTCAAGTGAATTTCAATGAGTACCTTATTACTAATTACCTCCGCTCCGACCTCGATCTATGCTTGGCATGCCCTTGGTTTAGCACAGGCTTTACACGCTAAAAACCAAGCATTTCGCGTTTTTTTCTATCAGGACGGTGTTTCTGTTGCGAATGCCTTACAGTGGACTCCTGATGATCAACGTCATCTGACTGAAGAGTGGCAAAAGTTGGCCATTCGTTTGCCGGTTTGTGTCAGTGCTGCATTGGCACGTGGTATTACCGATCAGGAAAATGCAAAACGACATCAAATTAGTCAACAAAATCTTGCTCAAGGCTTTGAATTGGTTGGACTGGGTGAACTTGCCGATGCCGTCCAATCAGCACAACGTCTGATTCAATTCTAAGACGTTATTTTTTGGAATTTGTTGCTTTTAAAAGGTAAATTGTGTGAAATCTGTACTCGTTATTTTAACTCAAGCCAATCTTGCCAATTTACAAGTGCATGAAAGCTTGTCTGCCACCATGGTGCTGGCGACTTTCGGCTGTGAAGTCAAAGTCTTGCTGCAAGATGCAGCTTTAAGTTTACTCAACTCAGAACTGCAATTTGAACAGCTTAAACATGCCTTCAAAGTAGCATCCAATATGGTCGATAGCTTTGAGTTTTATGACCTCACCCCTGTGTTAGTGGAAAAGAAAAATCAGCACGCTCACTTTGTGACTCAAGCTCAACAGGATATTGAATTTGTGGAGCTGAATAGTGAGTTTATTCAAAATTTTGATTTTGTGCTGTACTGGTAAAGATGATGAGTGAAATAATCATGTCGAATAAAAGCTTATATTTAGTGCAAAGTAATTTTTCAGCGACCCCATCGGTACTGACAAAACTCGAACAACTCTACAGCCCTGAAGATAGCGTGATTTTAATGGGTGAATCGGTATTACAGTTTCAACAGCCTTTCTTGCAACAATTGAATTGCCTCTATGTATTGGAAACTGATGCTGAAATTTTGGCAGGACAAAAAACTGAGAATATGAAGATTATTTCTTATGCCGAATTTGCAGACATTTGCCTGAACCATACCCGTTGTATTCGTTTGAACTAATTTGAGATTAATGATGAATTTAGAACTCGATCAAGATGGTCACTTAGTCGATTACACTATTTGGAATGAAGAAGTTGCTCAAGAGCTAGCAAATACTTTAAGTTTAGAACTTACAGCTTGGCATTTTGAAGTCCTGCATGCGGTACGCCAGTTCTATCAACAGTTTGGTCATTCACCTGCGACTCGCCCCTTGATTAAATTTCTGATGAAAACGGTCAGTTCTGACATTAATAATGCAGTGTTACAAGACAAATTTAATACTGGTTTGGTGGCACGTCATTTAAGCCGTTTGGCAGGTATTCCTAAACCACCGAATTGTCTATAAATAGGATTGATCCAGGTTTAAGACTGGATTTTATGTCGTTCTAAATAGCTGGTGTGATCAGCTCATTTTATTTGGCAAAGTTATTCAGCTTTAATCAAGAAACCACTTATAGCTTAATGGCACGTTCTATTTCGACACCCTTTGCCATGGAACTGACTTCAAATATTGGCGGTTTGGTTGAACTGGTAATTTTATTTACCATGATTACCGGTATTGCGGGAGTGGCCATGGCAGATATGATTTTGCTGGCTTTAAAGCTTAATTGAAGCAAAAATATTTAAAGCCAAACCACAGGTAAATAAAAACTCAATATCACCAAACACAACAGACTCACAGCCTCACAAATTTCAATACTTGCTCCGACTGTATCACCAGTTATTCCACCAATTCGCTGAATAAATTTGTAGCGTAAATAGATTAAGATGCTTATAAATATTATTGCAGTTAAAATCCCCGCCCAAGAAAAATATGCAGATGCAACCAAACACAATATAAATAGAATCACTGCGCCCGTTTTAGGAATAAATTCTGCGATTGAAGATCCTAAACCTTTTTCACGCACGTATTGGGTAGTCAAAAATAAAAATAAGGGGGCTAAACGACCCAATATCGGAAATAAAATCAGCGCAGAATAGAGTTGTTTTTCTAACAATACATACAGTGCTGACCATTTAATCAGACATAGGATAATTAAACTTAAAACCCCAATAGGACCACAACTCGGGTCTTTCATGATTTTTAATGTGCGCTCTTTATCGCCAAAACCACCGACCCAGGCATCGGCAGTATCAGCTAAACCATCAAGGTGTAAACCACCTGTCAACCAGATCCAGACCACTAAAATCAAACTGCTTAGCAAGATTACCGGCAATGCATGCAGCAGCGTGGCAATAGCAAATAAAATTACACCAATCATCAAGCCAATCAGTGGATAAAACAGTAAAGATTGACCATTTTGCTGTGTGCTCGGCATTTCTTTCAACTGAACAGGAAATGTCGTTAAAAACTGCAAGGCAATAAAAAATGGTGTCATTGCTGTTATTCCTTGAGCAAATGAATTGAAGCAT
This sequence comes from Acinetobacter sp. ANC 5378, assembly GCF_013004315.1. Classification (NCBI taxonomy): domain Bacteria; kingdom Pseudomonadati; phylum Pseudomonadota; class Gammaproteobacteria; order Moraxellales; family Moraxellaceae; genus Acinetobacter; species Acinetobacter sp. ANC 5378. Next base: position 30,599 of record NZ_JABERK010000005.1, on the reverse strand, counting down.
CTTCATGAATTGCAAAGGAATTGAGTTGTCCTAATTCTGCAGTCATTTTTAAAATATCATCCAGTGAGTGATTTAAAGCGATACATTTTAAAAGTTTAATCACACCGCCATGCGTCACCACTAAAGCATGCTGCCAACCATTTTCCAGCATCTGTTGTTGCATTTTTTCCAGACTATTGCAGATGCGTTGATAAAAATCCTGCATATTTTCTGCATTCGGCGGACTGAATATAGTCGGTTGTTGCCAAAAATTCGCCAGTAATTCAGGTTCATTTTCATAAATCATTTGGATGGATATACCTTCCCAATCGCCAAAATGCATTTCTTGCAAACCTGCATCGTAAAAGATAGGTCGTTGCTTTTGATCGGCGACCGATTCTGCAAATAAACGGCAGCGTTTTAAGGGCGAACTAAAGATCACATCCCATTGCACCGATTTATGCATAGAATCGGGCTTAACTGCATGCCAAGACTGATCTATGGTCTGCTGCATCTGCGACCAACCCAATTCGGTTAAGTCATCATCTGTAGAACCGCGCAAGGTATGACTTAGAGTCGTTTCACCATGGCGAAGCAGATCAATCTTTAACATGTTCAATATCCTGTTGAATACTTTTAAGATTAAACCTTTTCTCCAATAACGGCTGCTTCTGCAAAAGTGGCCATGTTGTTATGCAGACTGCACGCCAGTTTAATCACGCCTAAAGCAGCTCCTGCACCACTACCTTCGCCTAAACGCAAGTCCAGTTTGAGTAATGGATTTTTTGCATTCAGTTCCTGCAATAAACGCTGATGTCCATATTCAGCCGATTGATGTCCAAACAGCATCCACTCACGGACTACAGGATTTAAACGTACCGCTACAAGTGCTGAAACTGTGGTTATAAAACCATCTACCAGCATAGGCAAACCGAGCTGTGCACAGCGAATATAGGCACCCGTCATTGCTGCAATTTCTAAACCACCGACCGAGCAAAGTGCTTTAAAGACATCCTGAGCAACATAATCTTGGTGTAAAGCGATGGCTTGGTTAATGACATTTTTTTTATGAATTAATTGTTCTTCACGAATACCCGTACCTACACCTGTGAGCTGTTCAGCAGGTTCATTCAGTAAAAAACAGGCAACTGCTGATGCAGAACAGGTATTGCCAATGCCCATTTCCCCAGCAACATAAATAGATGCACCATAAGCAACGGCATCTTCTACGCTTTTACATCCCAGATTCATGGCTTCAATACACTGCGCTTCAGTCATGGCAACGTGTTTGGCAAAATTTGCTGTTCCCGGAATAATACAATAACGTTCTACGCCTGCATATTCATAGGCATCACCCACAGAACCACAGTCAATGACTTGTAATTTGGCATTATATTCTTTAGCAATCACGCTGATACAAGCGCCGCCCGTGGTGAAGTTTTGTAGCATTTGGCGTGTCACGGCTTGTGGATAGGCAGAAATATTTTCTTCCATTACGCCATGATCACCAGCAAAAATCGTAATCCAAGGCTGGTCTACATTGGGACGTGGATTGTCTTGCAAACTTGCCAATAGCACCGCGGTATTTTCAAGTTCAGATAATGAGCCTGTTGGTTTGGTCAGTTGTAATTGATGTTCTTCAGCCAGTTTTTTTGCTTCCGCACTTGGCATTTTACACGCATCCAACCACCAGTTCATTATTTCTCTCCTTTTAAAATCATGGGAAAACCTGCAATACAAAACACCACTTTATCGGCAATTTGCCCTAACTGTTGATGCAAACGTCCCGACTCATCAACAAATTTACGGCTAAGTTCACCCATCGGGATCACGCCCAAACCTGTTTCATTACTGACTAAAATAACGTCTGACTCTAATATCGGTAAAATATCCAGCAGCTTTTGGCATTGGTGCATCTGTAATTCAGGATTTTCATGCATCAATAAATTGCTCATCCACAAGGTCAAGCAATCGACCAGAATCACTTGATTAGGTTGATCCAGCTCGATTAAACAATTGGCTAAATATAAAGGTTCTTCAATTACAGTCCAATGTGCTGGACGTTGTGCTTGATGATGATGAATACGTTGCTGCATTTCGGCATCGAATGCTTGTGCGGTTGCAATATAAGTTACATTAAGATTTGAATCTTTTGCGATTTGTTCCGCAAGGCGACTTTTACCAGAACGTGCGCCACCTAAAATGAGTTGCATCATACGTCACCCAATTGAAATTGATGAAATGGATAGAGCTGACCTTGCAATATTTTTGCGTTATATGTGCCAAAAGTCAGTTGATCGACTGGAAATTCAAAGCTTTTTTGTTCAATGCTGTTGATACGATTAAAAATTAAATCGCTATTAAAATCTTGATGATACAAACCTAAAGTAAGATGTGGACAATAGTCGAGCGGTGCAATTTCATCGCAACTTTGTCCGAGTAAATGACGCAATTTTAAAAGGATGCCATTTTCATCAATAATTTCGACAAATAAGGCACTTTCAAAACTGTTGATGCGACCTGTTTTTAATTGAATTTTATTCTGAAAATCATTTGTTAAATGTTGAATATGTTGATGCATCTTTTCAATGCAAAAATCATCATCCCAAACTGGGTTTTGCTCGGTGAGAAAACCACAAATAAATAAAGTAATGTGAAATTGACGGGTATTGGGCGTGTATAAAAAATCTGAAAAAACCGAACGCAGCTGATTTAAATACTCTAATAATTCTGGATGCTCAATTTCGATATACCATAACGAAAAATGCTCGCGTTCGCGATGCCATTCAGGATAATCCCCTGCAAGTGTAGGAACAACGGGCGTAGAAGGCTTTAAGAACACACATCAAATCACTTTAAATTCAATCACCTTATTAAAGCATGAATAATATTAATTTTCTCGAGGTGTTGATTTAGTAATATTCAACCAACAATGAATTATATTCAGCTTTTTCATACTTAAATCGTGTCACAAACTTCATTGCTTTATCAATAAATCCCCAGCCACCAACTTAGAACTATAACCGCATAAAGAAAATCACACCGGAACTGAAGATGGCTGCATATTCTTTTGATAACACAGAAAATAAACAGCGAGCAACATAAACATGATCATTAATAAATAAAATGGATAATCGCTATGCCACTGATACAAACCGGTACTGATCAATGGACCAAATACAAAACTTAAAGCTTGGGTCGCAGTACAAAAACTGGCAACTTTAACCTGTAGATGCTGTGGTGCAGATTGGGCAGCACTTGTAGTAAATGCCGGAGTAAGACAAGCCACAGCAACACCATATAAAACATAAGCACTTTGGAAAATATGAATATGTGTGGTGAGAATGGAGATCAGCAAGCCAAGCATCATGCACACCAGCCCAATCCACAATAAGCACTGCACAGACCATTGTAAAAACTTGGAAATAGCCGTTTGCATAATCACTAATGATATTCCGGCAATCAAAGAACATTGGGCAAAGTAAATTGCACTCTGCTGAGTCGAAATTTGAAATTGATCTTGTATATAAAAACCTGCGGTGAGATTTAATGTGACAATCGCAATATAGAGACTAAATCCTAATACAAACCACCCCATACTGTTCCGCAAAGAAAATGCTTTATGGTGGGTGAATATCGTATTTTCAGTGGGTATAACCTGCTCAGAAATATGAGAAACATCAGCTTCTTGGCGATCAAATTTCAGTACAACATAAAGGCTAATTACAGCAAAAATAATAAAGGCAGCCCATAACGGCGTCAGCATGCCCCAAGCCAATAAAAGCGTCGTTAAAAATGGTCCAAGCACCAAACCTGCACTATTTAATGCTCCAAACTTGGACATGGTCTGGCTGCGATGTTGTTCTGAGCTATATTTGGTCATGACATAGGTTTGTAAAGCGATTTGTGGCATCGCCATAAAAATGCCCATACTTGCCCGAGCCATCAATAACAAAGTAAACAGCAGCATCGTAGCAAGATGATATTCAAGACCATAAGCCAAAACTGCAGTAAATAAGCCCCAAGTGAGGGTCATACCGATAAAACCAACACTTAATAAACTATAAATACTGTATTTATTTTGCTGCTTAGAAATGTAGATCGCCCCGATCGCCATCAATAATGCACCTGCCGAAATCAAGGCTCCACCTTGCAGTTCGGTCATTTTCATTTGACGAACCAAAGGTGCAAGTATGGGCAAAATCATCGAGAAACAACCACCATTCGCTAGGCTTGCAGCGATAAGAATCTTATTGTTTTGATTCATTATTCAATTTAACCAAATTTTATTTTTATACACGCAACAATAGCAGCTTAATGAATTTTGTCCATTTTATATTCAACTCATATTTTTTGTTTTTTAACGGGTTAATAATTTTCAACAATCATAAAATTTTCAAGTTAGCTGTGACAAGTGATTCCAAGTTACTCAGCGTGCACACGAATTAAATTTTAAAATATTGTTTTATATAATTAATTTTTTTATATATTTTAAATGTACCGTAATATGTACTGTAAAAAATAAAAGTGACTAGGATTCTAGTCTATTTTTAGATAATTATACCAAATAAAGCATAGGTGACACGCCTCAATTTTCGGACAGGCTTTTAAGTGCTTGTCAGCAACTGAAATTTGATAGCTTAATTATTGTGTATTCTTCTTTGTTGCTGTTTGCAGTAACATAGCAAAAACATAGAGAAATGGTTTTTTTGGTGGCTCTTTTAGTCTGTACAGGGATATATAAAATATCGAAAAAACTTTAAGCTTTTAATTAATTGATCATCTCTTGACCGCTTTAAAATAAATAATCAATATAGATATACTAAAAAATACAGAGAATAACTGATGATAGATTTAACAAAGATTGTAAAAGATACAATTGGAGCAGAATCATTCTATCCACTAGAAAAAATACAAAATGCAATTTTCAGCTGTGATTCAACAGATATAAATTTTGCTAAAGACATGCTAAATACGTTCAAAAGAAATTATGAAAAGTTGAATCAACAAATTAAGAATGAAGATTTTTATGATGATTACTACTTTGATATTGAATTTAAAACTCTTTTTTTAGCAATAGACAGGTTGTATAGCTTATTAGGTAACAGCCAGTCTGAAGAAGATCGACTAGATGCTACAATATATCAATCATATATTAGAAGCCAAGATAAACACCTAAGAGCAGCTCTTGAAGAACTATAAGCTAATGCCTCTGTCAAAATCTCATCTGAATGATCTTTATCTTTAATAAAGTTTTTAAGTACTTCTGCATGCATCGCCCAAGTATCAAAGTCCTTCATTTGGATCTGACGGACTTCAATATCAATATCCAAAATAGGAAATTTAATACTTCGATTTGTTGCTAAGAAAAAATCATTCATGATGGAATCTCGGGGAAAAATTTAAGCATTAAAAAAGCACCATGAGGTGCTTTTCTTTTGGCGTTAAAAAACTAAAGTGGTTGATATTCCATAAATGCATATGACATGGTTTTTCTCATAAATCAGTTTTATAATATAAAGGTGACACTTTTATTTTTTGCTATTTAGGCTTTTTCATGAAAAACAACTCCTCATCAGATGACTCAGAATCAACCGTTTTAGGTTGGAAATTCGTTGCCATAGTTGGTGCTATAACCACTATCTTTTTTACTTTTCTATACTTAGCCATGACCAGCGACCCAGACTATATGCCTAACCGCAAACCCAAGGCAACAATCCAAGAAGCTGCCCCAACCAGCACCCCCCAACCACAAGAAAAAACCACGCCTGAGTAATAAAAGAGCAAACAACCACAAGTTCTACATATAAGCGGCATTAAAAAAGCACCCTAGGGTCAAGCCCCTCTGAAAATTGGTTGATTTTTTGAGGGGTTTTATTTTTATAAATGAAATAATTTTAATTGTATCAAGTAGTTATATTGGCTCTATTGCCAAAATCTTTGTTTGATATTTGAAGATTAATTTATCTGCGGCTCTACCAATTAAAAAATCGAACTAATATCCATATCTCATCTATCAAGATGAGCATAAAATATCTCGAAAAATAAGGAAATTTAGATATAAAGAATTTTCCGTTACAATTTGAATGCTACATCTTTTTCATAATCAATAGCCTCTAACATAAAAAGATCATTTGTTCTTAGGGTATTTATTTTTTTTGGCATTTTTATGGGTGATAAATTGAAAGAAATAACAACATTTACTGGTTGTTTTATTGCCGGAACTTTAATCCGTGTTCAAAGAAATCTTGATTTACCACATATAATGTGGAAACAGATTGAAGATATTCAAATCGGAGATTTAGTTTTATCAAGACCTGAAGATGGTACAGATATTCAGGAGTATAAGCCTGTAGTTAATACTTTTAAACTAGATAAAAAACCAGTATGGGTACTGCGTACTTTAGAGTTAGTGGCTGATTTTATTAACAACCCAACTCTTTCTTCCGAAATTATTGCAACAGCTAACCACTCCTTCTGGGTATGTGGCATTGCTTCAATTGCTGGAGAGTTAGATAGTTTAGTATTAACTCAAGGACGATGGAGCCGCCTTGATCAGTTAAATAATGGCGATGTTGTTCAGTCAAATAATAAATATTTTGTCGTGTTACATGCAACGCAATTATATCAAACAGAAGAAGCGCATATTGCATGGGCGTTAGACCCTGAAGGCGATGGCTATGGTTCAGCTTTTGATTTGAATACTATTAGAGAAACAGGAAGGATAAATGGGAAGTTTGCTTATAATTCTTATCATTCTGAGAATGAACAAGGAGAAAGTGAATATATTCCATATCTCGCTGATGTCTATAATTTTGAAGTTGAAGATTATCATACCTACTATGTCGGGACACGATCATTCTGGGTTCACAATACCAATTGTGGGGCATTTACGAACCCAAATGACCAAGTACCATAGTCTCTTTATTGAAAATTTATCAACCAATTTTCAGAGGGGCTTGCCCTAGGGTGCTTTTATTATTAATGGCAGTGTCGTGTTCCTGTACTTCTTTCATTGTGACATCCATCACTAGCTGTGCGACCACTATGCGAATAAGCTATAGTTACAACCAAAGTTAAAAGCACTAAAGCTATAATCTTGTTCAAAATATCCCTACATTTTAAATGTATAAGATTCATTTATAGCTGAAGCAGGTTATTTATAAAGCATTAAAAAACCACCCGGAGATGGCGAGAGTGTGGTTTTTATTCAAATAAGCATCGCCGCATAAGTCTCTCAATTTCAGTAATTGCAGTCATTAATAAATCTCTTTTCTTGCGATAACTTCCTAAAACACTACCCGCCAGGCTTGCATCTGCTTTAGCCAGATCAAGTTGAAGTGATAATTTGTTGTGAATATTGTTATAGCTTTGGTCTTGTAAGCGAATAAATTCTCTTGTTTCAAAGAATGCCTTAACTAATGCCCATCGCTACGGCAATAGGATTCACAGTACGACCGCTTGAACTTGTGTTGGTATATAACCATGCTCCAAATTGCAGTAACCATCCCTCTAAATCAAAACGTGACCCTTAATGCGACTTTTGTTATTTTAAGGGAATAGGAAAAGTGAGTAATAATGTGAGTAACACATAAAACCATACTCAAATTAATAGTGTTAAATCACATGATTATTCATCAATAATATCGGCAAATTTAGCACCTAAAACCCGAGCTAGATCATCAGGCTTCACCCCTATATCCAACCCTCTTCTTCCACCACTGACATATATCTTGTTCAATAACGCTGCAGACCCATCAACTACCGTTTTTAATCGCTTTTTTTGCCCGACTGGACTGATCCCACCCACCAAATAGCCAGTTAAGCGTTCGGCATCTTTAGGATCTGCCATATGTAATTTTTTAGCCCCTACTGCTGCCGCTATTTTCTTTAAACTTAATTGATGTGCAACAGGTAAAACAGCGACATAGTAAGTTTTATCATCGGTCACCAATAAAGTTTTAAAGACTTCTTTGACTTCTAAATTTAACTTTTCAGCCGCTTCTAGTCCAAAACTTTTTGCATTTACATCATGCTCATATTCGTGGATAGAAAATTCAATTTTATTTGATTTTAAAACTTTGCAAGCAGGTGTCATTTGTCGATGATATAAAAAATGGAATAAATAAATTATATGCTTTTTCAAAGTCAATGTTTAGCATGCTTAGGCTATTTTAATCTTATTAACTCATCTCTAGAACACTTTGTCTGAGAATCTAAGTGAGTAAATATCCATATACTAATTTGTATTTGAAATTATGAGAATAAAACTATTTAAATAATTTGATATTTATTATTAGGTTATGAATAAAAAATACAATAAAAACTAAAGCTTCAGTTTTCACTCAACCTTGAAGCTTCTATATTTCTTGTTGGAAGCTCTCCCCCCAAGGCAGAGCCCCTATGACTTCCTGACCATTTATAAAAAATATTCCCAAATGACGTAACCTAAACCGAATCCGATGAATGAATAAAGTGTAATGATGAAGAATACAAAGCTAGCTTTATTTTTCTTTTTTAAAAAATTCATATTGATCCTCAAGGCTTAGTCTAAATTGCATCATATTATTGCACTAATTTAGAGCATATTAAACATTAATAATTTCAACTACGATAGTACAGGCAATACAATGAGCTTAGCTGCAATACTAATTTGTCTTTAGATGCTCTTGTCTGGATTCGAGACGAGAGGAAATAGCCCTGAATCTTTACGAGCTAAAACTTCCACATTAATTAATAAACCAACCAGGTCATTTTAAAATTGGGTTGTCGCCTATTTCTCGCTCAGACTTAAATTTTTAAGTCATTGATATTTAAATTAATATACAAGAATTACAGCGGAAACACTCTGACGAATGGAATGGACATCAGATCCCTACTTTTTTGACTTCTTGTAACAAATATACTGCTAAACAAACTATAAAATAGGATTTTGGCTATAGGACATTTCCATGGCTTGGCTTATCACTAAGTACGCTATCACGGCAGGTATGATTGTACTTATTTCAGAAGTTGCTAAACGTAGTGACCGCTTAGGAGGACTAATTTCAGCCTTACCTATCGTGACGGTACTTGTGCTGATATGGATGAAACTTGAGCATCAAGATCCACAAAAAATTTCAAATCATGCTTGGTATACCTTTTGGTATGTGGTGCCGACCTTGCCTATGTTCTTAGCATTCCCCATACTTTATCAGCGTTATGGATTTTGGCCATCTATAGCCATTTGCTGTGTAATGACTGTTCTTATCTTCATTTTATGGGCTGCTGTATTGCGACATTTCGGCATTGATCTACTGTAAATAAAAGAAGGGCCATTATGTTAGTTTTCCTAAAATCAACATAATACACGCTATACGGAATGTAATTAAATTGTCATATAAAATCAGTACAATACGATATTGTAAAAAGCCCATTCACCCTCGAATGGGCTTTTTTAATGATTTATCAATTAAAGACGTATTCAAAAAATCTTAAATGTCCAGCTTATTGCCCGTTATTCTTTATTTAACAGTCGATCAAGCACGCCAAATTTTTTGAATATTTTCGCACGGCGTTTTGAATGAATATTGGCTTTATTTAAATCGCCCTCGTAATGGTCAAATACACGTTTATCCATCATTTTAAACCATAGCGATGGAATTAAAGCCGGCAATAACATGGTTGCATAACCACTTGGCAGTTCAGGCGCTTCATCAAAATTACGTAGCGCCTGGAATGGACGTGTAGGATAGGCATGATGATCTGAATGGCGCTGTAACTGGTACAAAAACAAATTGGTGGTAATGTTATTATTATTCCAGCTATGTTCTGGCATAGTACGCGCATATGAGCCATCTGGTTTTTTATCACGCATCAAACCGTAATGTTCAATATAGTTAATAATTTCAAATAAACTCACTCCGTAAAAAGCCTGTGTCGCCAAATACGGAATCACATCCTTACCAAACAGCTTCAACATGGTGGCATGAAAACCTGCACTCATCGCCCAGCCTTGAAACAGTTCATTTTCCTTACTAAAGAAAGATAAACCTTTGCGTTTTAAACGGTTCTTTTCAATTTCAACTGCCGATTTAATACCGCCAAATATCGTTCTTGGCCAAAACTCATAAAAGGTTTCCCCCATTTTAGACGATGCCGGATCTTCAGGTGTTGCCGCACGTTTATGATGTCCATACGGATGCTCTACCCGAAAATGGTTGTAAAACAGCGGCATTAATGTGGCATGAGAAAGATAGTGATCTTTTTTATTCGGACGGTGTGATAACTCATGGGCAGTATTGACCCCCACGCCATTAATTGCTCCCATAGAAATCCCTAACAGGATCTGATCCAGAAAAGAGGTTTCTTTACGACTCACCACATAGCCTGCAAATAGATTGGCGGCCATTTGCAAAGGAATAAACAGTTTCACAATACGGTCGTAATAAGGATCGTTCACTAATGAGGTAATTTGGTCATCACTTGGATTGTTACTGTCCTTGCCTACAATGGCATCAACACTGGGAATAATCACATGCAGCAATAGAGGACCACCTAAAGCAAATATTTTTTTCGTCGCCTTTGGACCAAACTGATAGCCTGCCAAAATCCCCATGCCAATCACAGGTAAACCCGGGCTTAATAACCACCAATAGCGTTTTTTATCGAGGGCTAAACCTGAAGCAGTTGGTAGGGTTTGAATTGGTGTTCGATTTAAATTTACTGGTGCATTCATGCTGGCGATCTTCCCTATTTTTTGTTCTACCGTTATATTTCTAGAAATGGGCCATCAAGAACAGTTTTAAACGTCCAAAAAAGCTATGCAAACGTCCTTGGCATCAATAGCCAATATTTGACCTGAAAACACATGCTTGAGTGAATCGAAGCTTTTTATAATTTTTATTAGATGATGACAGAACGATAATACATGGATGCTTTAAGTAAAATTTTTGATGATATTCATCTAAATAAATCTGAATATATTTATTTAAAACCACAAGGTGACTGGGCATATTCGTATCAGGAACAAGATGCCATGATTGGCTATGTGGTTCTGGTGGGCCATATGACCATTCAGCTTACTCCACACACCCAACTTCAGGTCGAAGCGGGTGATCTGGTGCTGATCCCTTCAGGGCAAAATCATTCTTGCCACAGCAGTCATAAAAGCAATTTAGTCGAAGCCTTGAATATCACCGAACTTTTTGATCAGAAAAGACAAGAGACCATTGAGTTTGGAAGTACCAGTGGTGAACCTGCGCTCATTTTAGCGATTCGTTGTCATATTGATACCATTATGGCGCGGCCTTTACTGAATGCCCTGCCCGACTATATTCATATTCACCATATAACTGGCAGTACCGTACCGGAATGGCTACAAATTGGCTTACATTTTTTGGCGGTGGAAGCCTATCAAATTCGTCCGGGTCGCGACAAAATTCTCGATCATCTGGTCAGTATTCTATTTATTAAATGTGTACGCGATTATATTGCACAATTACAGGATTCCAATAACTGGCTCAGGGCTTTGGCGCATACCGAACTGGCGAATGCTTTGGCTGCTATTCACGGTAAGCCTGATCAGGCCTGGACGGTAGAAAGTCTGGCTGAACAATGTTGCATGTCCCGTTCCAAGTTCGCCACCTTATTTAGCAATATCGTGGGTGAAACACCGTTGGCGTATTTACAGCAATATCGTTTTCGTTTGGCCTCACAGCATTTACGTGAAGGGCAATTATCGATTCAGCAAATTGCCCATCGTGTCGGTTATTCTTCAGAAACAGCCTTTAGCCAAACCTTTAAACGACTGTTTGATTTAACCCCTAGCCAGTATCGGCAACAATTTCAGTAAATTATTCTGGATTTGATGTATTCACCGGATTTAAGATGTTCAAAATGGCTTGAACAGGATCTTCACTATTTCCAGAAAGCAATTTCTTGTGCATGGTGATGTGCTGCATCGCCTGAATCTGTGCAGTTTCAATATTCATCAGTTTTTCAATTTCAACAGCCAAATTTTCCGGCGTTGCATCACTTTGAATCAATTCCCGAATGACTTTTTTACCAGCAATAATATTGGGTAAAGAATAATAAGGAATTTTAATCAGGAATTTGATCACCACATAAGTCAGCCAGTTCAACTTATAAAATGTCACCATCGGACGATGCAATAACATCGCCTCTAAAGTTGCAGTTCCTGATGCTAACGCCACAATATTTGAGGCATTCATGACCTGACGACCAATTTTAGATTCCGTATCTGTATTTTCCATCAAGCAAACTTTAGCGACAAAATCAGCAGGATACTGTTTTAGCAATGCTTCAATCTGCTGCTTGCGTGCATCATTAATCGCAGGAATCAAAAATACATATTCAGGGTGCTTTTCGCTCACGATTTTGGCTGCATCCAGCACCAATGGACCGAGTCTTTCAATTTCACCACGGCGGCTGCCTGGTAAAAGTGCAATATGTTTATGTTCAACGTTTAAGCCAAGTTCTTGCTTGGCCTCAATCAGTGGGTTTGTGAGCGGCAATTGACTTGCCAATGGATGACCGACAAAAGCAGCGGGTACATCAAATTGCTTATAAAAGGCTTTTTCAAACGGAAATAAACACAGCACCAAATCAATACTGGCTTTAATGCCATGTACCCGTCCCTGACGCCATGCCCAAACTGAAGGACTGACATATTGCACAGTTTTAATCGGCAGATTTTTCTGTTTTAAGCTTTTGGATAAGCGCAAATTAAAGTCCGGTGCATCAATCCCCACAAATACATCGACCGGATCTTTAGTCCATGTATCGACCAGTCCATCACGGACTGCAAACAGTTTTTTAATATCTTTTAAGACTTCAACAATCCCCATCACCGATAAAATATCCATCGAATAATAGCTTTTAAAGCCTTCTGCAATCATTTGCGGACCACCAATACCTTCAAATTCGGCATCAATTCCTTGCTCACGAAAACTACGGATGAGTTTAGCACCAAGCGTATCTCCAGACACTTCCCCAACCACGATACCGATTTTAAGCTTCCGATTTTGCAAGTGTTTATCCTCAAATTTTTTAAAGTTTAACATAGCTGATCTTTCAGATTAATCATGATAGCGGTGCAAAGCTATTTTTTCTCATCAGAAATGAGGCTTTATCGTCTTACCTGATCAATGCTATTTTCTATTTCTTTTTTTAGAATAAGTAAATCAATAATCAAGACAACGACTTATATGGAAAAGTCATAACATATGCACGTTTTTTGATATTTGGCATATAACCATGTTTGGTCCACTCGAATTTATTTTAGCAGGTGTTTTGGTCGGTTTCTGCGTTGGAATTACAGGTGTTGGTGGAGGTTCATTAATGACTCCCATCCTGATTAGCCTGTTTAGAATCGAGCCACATATTGCCATTGGAACAGACTTACTGTATGCCGCAATTTCAAAATTCTGCGGTTCAATTGTCCATGCAAAAAAAATGAATATTGTCTGGCCGATTGTCCTTTGGCTTGCTGTGGGTAGTATTCCCGCTTCGTTTGCAACCCATTGGGTTTTAGAAAATTACCTCAGTCATTCAAGTAGCTATAAAGCTGTTTTGACCATGGTCTTGGGCTTTATGTTGACCCTGACCGGTATTTCTATCGTGTTCCGCAGTCACATTGAACGCTTCTTTAACAAGTTCCGTAAGGATGTCCCTTTGGATATGACGCAGGATTTGGAAAAGGTGAACCTGCAAGCGAAAGACAAACGCGCTTATATTATCATTATGGGTATTGTACTTGGCGTATTTGTGACCCTTTCTTCAGTCGGTGCAGGTGCGTTTGGTATCATGGCGCTTGTGCTGATGTTCCCGAATTTACCGATGATCCGTATTATCGGTTCCGATGTCGTCCATGCAGTTCTTTTGACTTTAGTCGCAGGGCTTGGACACATGAGCTCGGGTAATGTAGATTTACATTTACTCGGATGGTTATTGGTCGGTTCAATTCCTGCAATTATCGTTGGAACTTTGATCAGTTCCCGCCTGCCAGAAAAAATTATCCGTAAGATTCTCGGTATTACCCTATTCGCATTAGGCATGAATTTCATGCTTCATCCGGTCAAAGCAAAACCTGTAGAAAAACCGGCTACAGCGCAAGTGATCATTATTGAAAAATCGATGAAAGTTTAATTTAACTATACGATTCATCACTTTTTTTTGACCTATATATTGATCTTTTTTATAACATTGTGAACATACATTCGTGTTATATTCAGATTGAAAATAAACTTTTGTATGATCGAACCAGTGACGGCAATGAATACACTACAGTCAAAACCTATTACACAATCTGACATCGACGACGTGAATGTGCAAAGCATTCAGCCTCTTGTAACTCCAGCTGAATTAAAAAAAGAGTTGCCTCTGACTGAACATGCCTATCAAACCGTCCTTAAAGGCCGTGAAACTATTCGCAATATCTTGGATGGCAAAGACAAACGTCTATTCGTGGTCATTGGTCCTTGCTCGATTCATGACACGGTTGCTGCACATGAATATGCGGATCGTCTCAAAGTTTTAAGCGAAAAAGTAAAAGACACCCTTTATATTGTAATGCGCGTTTATTTTGAAAAACCGCGTACCACGGTAGGCTGGAAAGGTTTAATTAATGACCCTGACATGAATGACTCTTTCAATATTGAAAAAGGTCTTCGTATTGGTCGTCAACTTTTAGTTGAACTGAATGAAAAAGGATTACCGTGCGCTACTGAAGCACTTGATCCGAACTCACCGCAGTACTACCAAGATTTAATTTCATGGTCAGCGATTGGTGCACGTACCACCGAAAGCCAGACGCATCGTGAAATGTCTTCAGGCTTATCATCACCTGTCGGCTTTAAAAATGGTACAGATGGCGGTTTAACCGTTGCGACCAATGCCATGCAATCGGTGAAACACGGTCACAGCTTCCTCGGTCTAAATGATCAAGGTCAGGTTTCAGTCATTCGCACCAGTGGTAACCAATATGCACACGTAGTTCTACGTGGTGGTAATGGCAAACCGAACTATGATGCAGGTTCTGTTGCAGAAGCTGAAAATGCTTTAGCGAAAGCCAAAGTCAGCAACAAAATCATGATTGATGCCAGCCATGCCAATTCAAACAAAGACCCGTACTTACAACCGCTGGTATTGAAAAACATCACAGAACAAATTCTGGATGGCAACAAGTCGATTGTTGGTCTTATGGTTGAAAGTCATCTTAAAGGCGGTCGCCAGGATATTCCTGAAAATCTGGATGATCTTGAATACGGCAAATCAGTGACTGACGGCTGTATTGATTGGGAAACCACAGAAAAAGCCCTGCTCGATATGCATGAAGCACTCAAAGACGTTTTATCAAATCGCTAAGAGATTTAAAACGCCATCTAACCAGATGGCGTTTCTACTTTAAACCTTAGGAAAAATTTTATCTTATGAATCAAATTGAAAATGCATTAAGCCACATCGAGAATTTCCAGTTTATTCACGAACACCTATTCACCTCAGCTCAGCCCACTGCTGAACAGTTGAAACTGATTAAAGAATACGGCGTGACCACGATTGTGAATCTGGGATTGTCTGATGCAGAGCAGCATTTAGATCATGAAGATAAAATTTGTTTAGATGTTGGCTTAAATTATATCCAACTGCCGATTTCGCCAGAAACACCGTCTGATGACCAATGTTTACTGATATTAGACATGCTGGCTCATTTAGTACAAGAACAAATGGTCTGGGTACATTGCAGCAAAAATTATCATGTCAGTAGTTTGATGTATTTATATCGTCAGTACTATATGGATATGGACATGCCTACGGCACAAGAGCTGATGCACAGCATTTGGGAACCGAATGAAACCTGGACAGGTCTCATCCATGCGGTAGCCCTACAACTGCAAGGTCGCAAAGCCACCAAAGAATTACAGCAGTCACTGATCCATCCAGATCATTTTGGCTGATGCGAAATCAAAACGGTTGCAGTCGATAAAATTCCTTCTCCACGTCCGGTAAAGCCTAATTTTTCTGTGGTTGTGGCTTTAACGCTAATTTGTGTTACATGTACATCCAGAACATCTGCAATACTTTGACGCATTTCTAAATTATGTTTCGCCAATTTTGGGCGTTCACATGCGACTGTAATATCGGCATTATTTAACACATAACCACGATCTAAAATCAGTTGATAGACATGTTTAAGCAAAACACGGCTATCAGCACCTTTAAATTTCGGATCGGTATCTGGAAAATGCTGTCCGATATCACCCAAAGCCAAAGCACCCAATAACGCATCACATAAAGCATGCAACACCACATCACCATCTGAATGCGCTTTTAGGCCTTGAGTATGTGGAATTTTAATCCCTGCCAAAGTAACAAAGTCACCTTCTTCAAAGGCGTGTACATCCATTCCCTGTCCAATTCGAATTTGTGCGACCACTTTGAGCATCCTTAAGAAATAAATGATTGAGATGTTGTATTCACGCTTTCTATTTCGCTATAGTTACATCAGCGCAACATAGTGAAATTATAAGCGATCATGCTGGTGAATACCGATATTAATCTCATTAAAACATTAAGCACATTATTCAGTATTGGCTGTTTGTGCTCAACTTTGGCTCATGCTCAAAAAATTGATTGTTCTAGCCCCAATACTTCGTCAATGAAACAGATTTGTGCTGAAAGTTTTGCCCAATCGCGAGAGAAATTAAACAATCATTATATTACTGCATTTTTGGTCAGTGATGCACCGGTTCACTTATTGGAAGATACGCATACTTTATGGTTTAAGCGTTTACAACAATGTAAAAGTCTGGACTGTTATAAGCAACAATTTGAACTGCGCATTGAAGATCTCAACTTTTATACCTCGCTCAATCAGAGTTTAACCAATCATTATTTAAAATTTGAAAATGGGCAAATTGCCAGCCAACCTGTGCATTTACAAGTCCATCAACTCAGCAAAGATAGAATTAAAATTGAAGGTATCGCCTACCGCAATCCAAACAATAAACTGGAAACACAAACTATTCCTTTTTTGGCCTATACAACGCCTGATCAGAAAAATGAAATCATGGATAATGAACACGATTGCAAATATCAGTTCGATTTTAGTAAGGCCATTTTATCAGTTAAAACAGAACAGAAAGGCTGTGAACGTTTTGCAGGTATCTATCGGATTTATGATTAATTACTCAATTTAATTTTATAAAAAGTGTTCTGCTGATGGATGATCATTCGATTCAGAAAATTGCCATTGAGACAGCTATAAACCTAGTCGCGGCTGAACATTCACAACCTTTTGGCTTTGGGGTAGATGTATATAAAGTCTCGGATAAAATTTTTATGATGACGATGATTTATCAAGGCAAAAAAATTGTCACTCTAAAATGCTCCCCGCAAGACTCTGAAATGCTGCGTGATATCTATCCGTCGATTCGTCCCGGATATCACATGAATAAAAAGCACTGGATCACGATTTATCCAGGCAAAGAAATCGCCACGAAATTAGTGCAAGATTTAGTCATTGCCTCATATGAACTGGTAATCAGTAAATTACCTAAACACCAGAAAACAGGTTTAGAAGCTAAAAAATAAAAAGCATGAAGTTAGAACTCCATGCTTTTTAAATTGCTTAAACTGGATGTTGTGAAGCGACTTGCTGACTAATCATCACAGCTGTCGCTGCGGATAATGTCCAGCCTAAATGACCATGCCCAGTATTATAAAAAACCCGTTCACGCTTTCCACGGCGTACTATCGGCATCATATTGGGCATCATCGGACGTAAACCTGCCCAAGGTACGACATTTTCAGTGGTAATATTAAAATTCTTGTTCACCCAATCGGTCAGCGGCTGAATACGATCTGCACGGATATCCCGGTTATAACCATTAAATTCAGCCGTGCCTGCAACACGTAGACGATCTGCACCTAAACGTGAAGTGACAATTTTCGCACTTTCATCCAACAGGCTCACCCACGGCGCATTCTTAATGCTGTCCTCATCATTTAAATCTAGCGTAATAGAATAACCCTTGACTGGATAGACATTGACGCGATCACCCAATAAATTTGCCAAGTGATAGCTTCCGACACCGCCACACACCACCACGGCATCCGCTTCCAATGATTCAACTGAAGTTGCATTTAAATGCATATTTTCATTACTGGCATGATAAAGCACAGTGACACCTTTGGCATGATGTTTCACATCAGTCACTTCCATGCCAAACATATATTTCACACCATATTTTTCAGATGCCTCAGCAAGCCCTTTAGTAAATTTATGAATATCGCCAGTGGCATCTCCGGGACAATAAAAACCGCCATAATATTCGCCTTTCAAACTCGGCTCTATACTTTTAATTTCTTCCAGTGTAACCGGAATTCTTTCCAAACCACCCTCAGTAAGCAAAGTATTCACCCGAGTTGCCACTTCATAATCAAGCTTGCTGTGATAGAAATGCAGAATTCCACGCTTTTCCAAATCAAACTGAATATTTTCTTGTTCAGCAACAGCAAATAAACGCTCACGGGCTAATAGCGCCATTTTTACGGTATCTCGAGTATTGGCTTCGTAATTTTTAATATTGCCGAGGAATTCCATTAACCAGCCATATTTATGTAGGTCAAATGAAGGGTTAAGTAACAGTGGTGCATTCTTATTCGACATCCACTTGATACCTTTCAGTACTGTGGCTTTTTGGTTCCAAACTTCTGCATTGCAGGCAGACAGTTGTCCGCCATTGGCAAATGAGGTTTCCATGGCTGGATATAAATGTTTATCCATGACGGTAACTTTATAGCCCAATTTTGCCAGCTCATAGGCGGAAGTAACACCGGTAATTCCTGATCCGATCACAACGATATGACACATACGACACTCCCTGGAAATGTGTATACATTTCTTTTGAGCCCCATCTGTCATTGATACCTGAGAGCTTCGATCATGACGTTAAAAACTTAACGCTGACCATCCCCTTCGGTGAGCATATTGACTGAATATGCTTCTCTCCAGATTTTTGAAATTATTACAGTCCTTTTGCCTGAGAGTTTCCGGGGTCGTTGCTCCTTCGGCGTGTTCACAGAAGAACATCTCTCCTGCAATAATTACTTATATTAATATGAGCAACTTTTGTACCATTCGCGAGCACTAAATTCATTTATTTGTTAATTAATTCATCTTAAATAAAAATATTCATACTAATCAAATAATTAAAACAAAAAAATAAATTTAAGAAAAATTAAATATCGTAAAAATAAAGTGAAATCAGTTATTCAAATTGTGCTGTTGTAGTGATTAAAATGCACCATTTTAGACACCTTATTTACATCTCTTTAATTACCGACTTTGTCATATGTTGTAATTTCAAATCAATCAAAGGTTGTCCTACATGCGCCTCAATTGGATACGATTCAACACATGCTGTTTTTGAATAACCACAGCGTTCGTAATATTGAATCAGCTCTGTTCTGGCATCAAGTACAAACATTTCATAACTGATCAAGGTTGGACAAATTGCTAATGCCTTTTGTTCAGCATATTTTAAAATCTGTTTTCCGATGCCCTGATTTTGCCAGTGTGAATTTACACAAAAAGTTCCTATTTCAACGGCATTTTTCTGAAAGGTTAAACCGATACAGGCCACTAAAGCAGAATCTAAATCTTCAACCATTTCAGCTACAAATAGAGAAAAATTCTGCTGGCTCAAACTATCCAATAACTGCTGATCATTGATTCGATCTCCAGCAACAATATCCTGTTCACTGGTCCAACTAGCACCTGTATTTGTACGATATGCCTGATTAATCAATCCTATGAGGTTGTTGATATCATTTAAATTTGCGGTTCTATATCTTAATCGCTTCATTATTTTTCTAAAAAATTGAATTGAAAGAAAATTACCACAAAGCATCATCAAACAAAATTCTATCCATAAAAAAACCAGACTTTAAGTCTGGTTTTTTTATCATTAAAGCTCGTAGCCTTAACGAGTTACTTCAGTTTAAATCGGTGCAAATGGCACAACCACATCCGCATTTTGTGCACGATGGCGCATGAAGTGATCCATCAATACGATCGCAAACATAGCTTCAGCGATTGGTGTCGCACGAACGCCTACACAAGGATCATGACGACCTTTGGTCAATACGTCCGTATCTTCACGATCGATATTAATGGTTTTACCTGGGGTGGTAATACTTGCAGTTGGTTTCAGTGCAATCGCCACACGAATGGTTTGACCACTTGAAATACCACCCAGAATCCCGCCTGCATGATTGGCAAGAAAACCGTCTGTCGTCAATTCATCACGCGATTCATGACCAAACTGTTCTGCAACTGCAAAACCATCACCAATTTCTACGCCTTTAACTGCATTGATGCTCATCATCGCATGTGCAATATCCGCATCTAAACGATCAAATACTGGCTCGCCCCAACCTACAGGAACATTCTCTGCAAGAATTTCCAACTTCGCACCACAGCTAGTGCCTTGTTCGCGAAGTGAAGTGACTAATGCTTCAAAACGTGGCACTGCATCAACATCGCCACAGAAAAATGGATTGTTTGGAACTTCATTCCAATCTAATTTTTCGGTTTTTTCCGTACCAATTTGTGTGACATGACCACGAATGTTAATACTAAACTTTTCAGCCAGATATTTTTTCGCAATTGCACCCGCAGCCACACGCATTGCAGTTTCACGTGCGCTTGAGCGACCGCCACCACGATAATCACGGAAACCATACTTTTGGGTATAGGTATAGTCAGCATGACCCGGACGGAAAGTTTGCGCAATATTGCCGTAGTCTTTGGATTTTTGATCCGTATTACGAATCAATAAACCAATTGATGTACCTGTAGTTTTACCTTCAAATACACCTGAAATAATTTCGACTTCATCCGGCTCTTTACGCTGAGTTGCGAATTTAGAGGTACCCGGTTTGCGGCGGTCTAAATCTTTTTGTAAATCTGCTTCAGTCAGTTCGATCCCAGGCGGCACACCATCGACAATTGCCATCAGGCCAACGCCATGAGATTCACCACAAGTCGTTACACGGAACAGTTGTCCAATACTATTACCTGCCATGTTCACAACTCCTTATGCTTGAACAGATTGTACAAATAAATCACGGTATTTACGGCATTGCTCTGCAGTTAAAGCAAAAATACCCGAACCACCTTTTTGGAAAGTTAACCAATGGAAATCAACAGTATTAAAGTTCTGTTTCATTGCCCATTCAGAGTTACCTACTTCAATCACGATTAAGCCATTTTCAGTTAAGTAATCCGCGGCTTGCGCCAACATTTTACGAACCAAGTCTAAACCGTCTTGACCTGCAGCAAGTGCAAGTTCTGGCTCATGTAAAAATTCAGCCGGTAAATCAGCCATATCTTCTGCATCCACATACGGTGGATTCGATACAATTAAATCGTATTGATTTTCAGCAGGAATTTTTGCGAATAAATCTGATTCCATCAATGCAACCTGATATTGCATATTGTGATGTTCAGCGTTAATCGACGCCACTTCTAAAGCTTCTTTAGAAATATCGGTTGCATCCACTTCAGATTCAGGGAAGGCATAAGCCAAGGCAATCGCGATACAGCCCGAACCGGTACACATATCTAAAATACGACGTGGGGTTTGCGGATTATTATTTTCAGGAAGATTGTTCAATGCTTCACGCACCAGACCATTTTCATCTAGGCAATAGGGTGCAAAGCGTTGGTTAATCAATTCAGCAATCGGCGAACGTGGAATAAGCACACGTTCATCCACGTAATAAGGTTTGTCGCAGAAATATGCAAGATTCAACAAATATGAAGTTGGCACTTTTTCATTGATACGACGTTCCAGCAAACTGATAAATTCAGCTTTTTCACTTGGCAGTAATTTCGCATCTAAAATTTCTGGATTTGCGTTCCAGTCCAGTGCCAGTGTTTGCAATACTAAAGCCGAACTTTCTGCAAAAAAGTCTTCTGTACCTTGACCCAAGTGTGCATCGTATTGACGTAGAGCTGAAACACCAAAACGGATAAAATCACGAATAGTCGTTAGGTTTTCAGCGGCTTCCTGTAAATGTTCAGGGCTAATTGTCAGTTGATCCACTTAAGGCATCTCCAAGGTCAAATTTTTAAAGCGCCTTATGATACCTTGTTTTAGCCGTTTTGATTAGCATTTTCATTCAAAGCAAGTAGATAAAATACAACATGAATACTATTTTAATCCGTACTCAAGCATATCTGCACGTGCCATTGTCAATTGTAAAAAACAACCCGTATAAGTCGTGTTTTTTTGCTCAAATTTATTTTTCTCAAAACCACAAACCTGATCTCTTTGCTTTAACCAGTCTTGCTGTATTTGTTTTACCAGC
Organism: Acinetobacter sp. ANC 5378; assembly: GCF_013004315.1. Taxonomy (NCBI): domain Bacteria; kingdom Pseudomonadati; phylum Pseudomonadota; class Gammaproteobacteria; order Moraxellales; family Moraxellaceae; genus Acinetobacter; species Acinetobacter sp. ANC 5378. Next base: position 8,243 of record NZ_JABERK010000005.1, on the reverse strand, counting down.
TGTTTTTCTGAACTTGGGGTATTCGATAGCTTTTTCTTATAGTTTTGTTTCACTCGTTTATTCTGTACTTTTGATTCATGTTTTTGACACGCAGAAATTTCTTTAATCTGACTTTGTGCGGACTTCATACAGGGTTCGTAATCTTTAGAATAACCCATGGCCCAGCTATTTACAGCCAATCCCAAACAACACAGAATAGAAAATTGAATAGTGCGTTTCATTTAAATCCCCCAAAATAATACAAATAATTTTAAAAATTTTTATCGAGTTTCTATATAGCATTTTTTTAGTCTGCTTTCAAAAACAAAGATTGAAACTAAGCAAATTGACCCAATAAATGTTCAATCTATTTTACAATTTTTCGATCTATGAGCTACAAACACAATAATTTAATGGCAATGCGCCAAAACTACTGGAATGACACAGATTCAGTCCAGGTTGAAAGCGAGAAACAATTTTTTCAGCAAACCTTGATTGAACACGGCATCTACACAGCCCCATCAGAAGATGATGCCAAATATCTGTTCTTTAGCTTACCCAGCATTATTATTGTCAAAGGTTATGCCCTCGGTTTTAAACATGACATTGTTCAAGCCATGATTTTTAAACATATTCAAGATAATAAAACCGTGTTGAAGCAAAAAAGTGACATTAAAATTCAATTCCGCATGTAAATATTTATCTAATCTACCTTCATCACAATTGCCTGTGCGGGTATCCTTCTCAAGGCTGATAAAAGTGTGAGTAACCCATTTATTTCACTCGTGTGAAAAGCGTCTAGTTCTTATAGGACTGGAGCTTTTATGGAAAATAAATTAAATATTAAGCATATTAATGCCCTGTACAGCAGGTTGAACTTTTTTAATACGTGAATACGCGGTAATATCCGCTACAATTAATTATTCTGCGACTTGCTGATTAAAGGATTTTGTTTAATGTCAGATCAGAACGATAAGCTTAAACAACTCAAAACCTCCTCTATGGATCGACGTTTATCTATTGCTAAAGCATCCTTACTAGCAGGAACGCGATGGGCGGCCTCTAGCGCAACCACCATGTTTTCCAGTGAAGCAGAAAAAGAAAAGAAACGTAAAAAAGCCATGAAAGAACAAGCTGATTATCTTGTTTCTGAAATTGGAAAACTTAAAGGTTCTATCGTTAAAATTGGGCAAATGATGGCGCTTTATGGCGAACATTTTTTACCTGAAGAAATTACTCAAGCGCTGAATACTTTAAATAATCAAACCATCGCCCTTGCTTGGCCGGCGATTAAACAACATTTAGAACAACAACTGGGTTCTAAGCTGAATGATTTAACCATTGATCATGAACCTTTAGGCACGGCCTCTTTAGCCCAGGTACATCGCGCCACACGAAAATCAGATGGTTTGGAAATTGTACTCAAAATCCAGTATCCAGGTGTAGCAGCTGCCATTGATTCAGACATGAGCCTGTTTAAAAACATGCTCAAATTGACCCGGATGGTGCCACAAACACGCGAATTTGATCAATGGTTTGATGAAGTTCGCGAAATGATGCATCGCGAAGTGAATTATGACATTGAAGCTGCGACCACACGTCGTTTTGCCGAACGTTTAAAAGATGATCCACGCTATATCGTGCCGCAGATTGTGGATGAATATTGCACCGATCAAATTCTATGTATGACCTTTGAACGAGGCGTGCCGATCAATAGCCCTGTCATGCTGTCTCTGCCTCAAGAGCGTCGCAACCAACTCGGTGAAGCTTCTCTCGAGATTGCAGTACGTGAAATTTTTGAATGGGGCGAAATGCAAACCGATCCAAATTTTGGTAATTATCTGGTGCGTTTGGGCAATGGTGAAGATAATCAAGATAAAATTGTACTGTTAGATTTTGGGGCCATTCGTCAATTTGACGAACATTTGCTGAGTGTTGCACGCAATTTAATCCAGGCCGGTTATCGTCACGATAGTGATGAAATGGTTCGTGCCATGACGGGTTATGAATTCTTTGACTCCATTCCGCAAAGCATTAAGCCAGACATGGCCAAAGTGTTTTTATTGGCCACTGAAGCATTTAGTACAACTGCTAATAATCCAGACTTACCTGAAGGTGTGATGGATGAGCAGCAACGCTATGACTGGAAAAAAAGCCAATTGCATAGTCGCGTAATGCAACGTGCATCCAAATCGATGGCATCGCGTTATTTCAGCGTTCCCCCGAAAGAATTTATGTTTATTAGTCGTAAATTCATTGGGGCATACACTTTTATGACTGTCATTGATGCAAAAACCAATGTGCGAAAGATGGTCGAAAAATTTTTATAATCTATTCTGACTAGAGTGACTGCATTGTCATTCTAGTCAACCTTATCTTTCTAGCCTGCCTTTATAATGATTAAAAACAATATTATTCAATCATTTAATAACTTTAAAATTCATTTTCAACCATTCATCCAAGTCATTTTTAATTGTCAGTCATGACATAGTCTTTTCCAAATTCGCATGTCAGCATAAAAATATAAAGAATCGAAAATCGATGGACGATAACAATGACCAATATGGTAAACAAAGCACAAGGATTTGGGCTATCACTGATCACTAAAATTGCCGGTAGCGAGGTTCTTGATCAATTCAAACTGCGTAAATTTCTTGAAAAATCGTTATATCAAGGTTCAAAAATCGGTTTTAAAACCTTAACCAAAACCCAAAAAGCATTTAAAGCCAATTCTCAGGTCAGCAAACAACGCCTTCCCAATCAACACAAGTCATTATTTGATTTAAGCTTGACTGAAGAACAGCAAATGACTTGTGATGTGATGGATCAATTTGCAGCAGAAGTGCTTTACCCCTTAGCGGCTGAAGCAGACAATAATGAAAAATTTCCCGTAGCACTTTGGCAACATGCTACTAATTTAGGACTGAATTACTATGCGCTTCCTGAAGCTTTAGGCGGTGTAGCAACGGAAAAAAATATTCTAAGTAATATCCTCATTGCAGAACATTTAGCCAAAGGTGATTTCAGCTTAACGGCAGGCTTACTGTCCACATTTAGTGTGATTAATGCGATTACCCAATGGGGTTCTGAAAAAGTTCAGTCCACCTATTTAGCAAGCTTTGTAAATGATCCCGATATTCATGCGACATTTGCGGTACAAGAAGCAACCGCTGCATTTAACCCTTTCAAGCTAAAAACCAAAGCAACTTCAATCCATGGAAAATACACCCTTCAGGGTGAAAAAACTCTAGTGTTATTAGGTGAAACTGCCGATCTATTTCTGGTGAATGCTGAACTGAATGGCTCACCCGAAGTTTTCATTGTAAAACGCGACAGCAGTATTACCGTGAAGAAAAGTCCAGCTATGGGGTTAAAAGCTGCAGAAACAGTGAGCTTACACTTTAATAATAGTCCGGCTGAATTATTAGGTGATGATGACTTTAATTACCCAGCCTTCTTGGATTTGGGCAACCTGATGTGGTGCGCCATGGCTGTGGGAACTTGTGAAGCCGTAAAAGCCTATTGCATTGAATATGCCAATCAACGTACTGCTTTTGGTGAACCTATTTCGCACCGCCAGAGTGTGGCATTTATGATTGCAGATATGGCAATTGAAATTGAAGCCATGCGCATGTTGATTTTAAACGCAGCCAGTCTCGCTGAAGCAGGTCAACCTTTTCATCGTGAATCCTATTTGTCACGTTTACTCTGTGCAGAAAAATCGATGAAAATCGGCACCGATGGTGTGCAAATTCTAGGTGGTCATGGTTTTATCAAGGAACACCCGGTTGAGCGCTGGTACCGTGACCTACGTGCGACAGCAATATTACATTCAGGCTTACATGCTTAATCTATAACAATAAGGAATCGAGCCAATGAATTTACAAAATCCTAAAAAATTTAAGATGTTGATAGATCAAGCCCATGAATCTGCTTTAAATGTCCTACGCCCCATTTCACGTAAATATGACAAAGCTGAACACAGCTATCCCAAGGAACTCGACATGTTTGCCTCACTCATTGATGGCATGAACGATGGTGGCGAAGGCATCAATGCGGGGGCAGCTGTAGGAAAGCGCGGTACTACAGAAACTGGAAATAAAAATGGCGTCAATATGTCTACCGTTCTTGGGGTCATTGAGATGTGCTATGGGGATACCGGCTTATTACTCAGTATGCCTCGTCAGGGTTTAGGGAATTCTGCCATTGCAGCAGTGGCAAATGATGAACAGCTGCAACGCTTTAAAGGCACATGGGCAGCAATGGCGATTACTGAACCCGATTGCGGTTCAGACTCGGCAGCAATTCGAACCACAGCCACTAAAGATGGTGACCATTATCTTTTAAATGGTGAAAAGATTTTCGTGACCTCTGGTGAGCGTGCCGACTCTGTAGTCGTCTGGGCAACTTTAGATAAAAAGCTCGGACGGGCTGCAATTAAATCCTTCGTTGTACCCAAAAGGACAGAAGGAATGAAAGTGGAATGCCTTGAACATAAACTGGGGATCAAAGCATCAGATACGGCTATGATTAGCTTCGTTGACTGTCGTGTTCCTGCTGAAAACCTACTCGGTCATGCTGAAATTGATGTCGCCAAAGGTTTCGCAGGTGTTATGGAAACTTTTGACAATACTCGTCCTTTGGTAGCCGCCATGGCAGTCGGTTGTGCAAAAGCCTCTTTAGAAAGAATTAAAGAAATTTTTAAAGATCAATTAGATGAAAATTACGCTATGCCCTATTTGCAAATCTCCCATATTGCAGCACAAATTTACCGCATGGAAGCTGAATGGGAAGCTGCTCGCTTACTGACCATGAAAGCTGCATGGATGGCGGATAATAAAAAGCCGAACTCACGAGAAGCCTCCATTTCCAAAGCAAAGGCAGGACGAATGTGTAATGAAATCACCTTGAAATGTGTAGAACTTGCTGCAAGTATCGGTTATAACGAAGATGAACTATTAGAGAAATGGGCGCGTGATTCAAAAATTTTGGATATTTTTGAAGGCACCCAACAGATTCAACAATTGATTATTGCCCGTCGGGAATTGGGCAAGAGTTCAAGTGAGTTAAAATAATTTCTCGCTTTTTCAAAGCATAAAATCGGCCAAAAGATGGATTTTTATCAGATATAGCGTTATAAAAATCCATCTTTTTTTATTTCTATATATTTAAGCTTATGTATCAAGTTAGACTTATTCAAGCACAAGATAATGCTGAAATTGCACGCATCATTCGCGAAGTTTCCAAAGAGTTTGGGCTTGCTCCTGAATCAGGTTTTGCTGTAGCTGACCCAATTCTAGATGACTTATACACGGTTTATCATCAACCTAATGCGCAATATTGGGTAATTGAAAATGAACAGGGTAAAATTTTGGGTGGTGGTGGTTTATCGCCTTTAAAAGGTGATCACACCATTCTAGAAATTCAAAAAATGTATTTTTTACCAGAAATACGTGGTCTAGGATTCGCCAAGCAACTTCTAGAAGAAGCTTTTCAGTTTACCCTACAACATGGTTTTCATTCTTGCTATTTAGAAACCACCAAAGAACTTTGGCAAGCCGTCAAACTTTATGAAAAATTAGGGTTTGAATATTTAAATCACCCCAAAGGCAACACAGGTCATAGTCAAGCCTGTGAAATCTGGATGGAAAAACGACTGTAATTCTTCTACATTTTTAAAAATGTTCTCGCCTTCAAAAGAACATTTTTTAATTTGGGATTTCCTAAATTCACCCTTTTGATTTTATATCCCATGTCAGCATTTGCTTACACGGAAAGCATTCATTAACCCCTATGCTAAAATCAGCAGGAGCCTTAATATAAAAATATCAGGAATCATGATGTTTCCATAATAAAAATAATAAACGATATAAGCAGGATGCATAAGGGTAAAACAGGAGTTATACCTTGTAACTAATATGAATAAGCCCCATCACGATGATGGGGCTTATTTTTGCCAAGAATTTTCAAACCTTAACAAGAATAAGCCAAAATCTGTACAGCTTCATGGGTTCGGCTTGCTAATGTTGAACTTTCAATCAGTCATTCAGGATCACTAAAATGTCTAAAAAAGCCTTATTTATTACTTCCAATGTGGGCGTAGAACAAGATGAGCTGATCAAACCGTCTGAATATTTACAATCAAAAGGTATTGAAGTGATTCATGCCGCAGAAGAACAAAAGGATGTTCAAACGGTTAAGAGTGATAAGGAACGTGCAACCTCTTATACTCCACAAACCACTTTATCTAGAGTCTCTCCGGAAGATTATGATATTTTGGTCATTCCTGGAGGAACGGTAAATGCTGATACCCTTCGATTAAATAAGGATGCTCACAAAATTGTTCAGCACTTTGCAGATAATGCAAAACCTATTGCTGCCATTTGTCACGGACCTTGGGTATTAATTAATGCGGAAAGAATTAAAGATAAAAATTTAACCTCTTATAAAAGTATAAAACTGGATTTAGAAAATGCAGGTGCGAATTGGGTCGATGAAGAAGTTCACCGCTGCAATACCAACAATTGGCCATTGATTACATCACGAAGCCCAGATGATATCCCTGCTTTTAATCAAGCCATTGTGCAAGAATTGAGTAATTAAGGAATCTTTAAGCGATGAGTCCCATTAACATAATGGGACACTTTAATTTAAGGCTTGAAACATTCAATTATTGAATACTTCATTCATAAAAATACTTCACAAATCGTTTGAATAATACTAAACATCGACTATTGACTCGTTTCACGCAGACCACTAGCATAACTTCAATAAAATTTTACTTTGGGTTTCTAACCTTGTTAATTACGCATCATTTATCTAACTTACGCTCAAAATTATCCCCTAATAATTTTTTTACATTTAAATCAACAGCTATCGTCATTACTGCTCTAGCTTTTACCGGCTGTACATCCTTTGGTGGGAGTTCAGTCGCTAAACGATCTGCCAAACTATCCACTGGCATACAAAAAGCATATGCTGTTGCACCCGATACGGCAAATCGTGTCTCTCCCATGATTATCCAAAGTGCGGACAAATATGCTGTTGATCCATTACTTTTGGCTGCCATGATCCGACAAGAATCAAGTTATAAGAACTATGCCATTTCATCCGCAGGTGCTGTTGGACTTACTCAGGTGATTCCACGTTACTGGCAACAAACCTGTCCAGGTGATTTAAGTGATGAATATCATAATATTAATTGTGGCACCTATATTTTAGCCACCTATAACAATAAAGCAGGAAGTTGGCCTAAAGCTCTTGCCTATTACAATGTTGGACCTGCAGGCTATAACTCTAGCACTAAGATGAAAAAACAAGGTGAAAAGTATGCAAGACAAGTTAAACAACATCACAACACTTTAAAGGGTGCTTTATAAATTTAATCGAAATCCTTCTTTCTATTGGATAGGAGGATATTACTCATATTCATTTGTTATATTTTAGACTCTAAGTAACGCTCGAAAACCTCGAGAAGCATAATAAGATTCTGCTCCATTATGATAAACAAAAACTCGTCCATAGCGTTTATCCGCAAAAAGAGCCCCGCCTTTCTTGCGGATATCATCCGGTGTAAATAACCAGCTTGAAGTTTTCATATCAATTGAATCTATCGCTTGCAGTTCATAATAATCATGCTCGGTTAACAATTCGACTCCCATAACTGAAGCAAGATCCAAGACTGTATTTTCAGGTTTATTGGCTTTCAGAGAATCTAGTGCTTTTTGGTCATAACATAAGCTCCTACGACCTGCTGGGCTCTCTATACTACAATCCATAAAAATATACTGATCGGTAATATGATCATGCAATACCACATCAGGCTCACCACCTATTTTCTCCATTGCATGTAATGACCACATTTCAGCGAGGCTTGTTTTCAGCTTGTGCTGGATTTTCAACCATTGCATCGCCTTATGCCGCTGCATATTTTGTTCAAATCGTATTTTTAGAATATTTAAAAGATCTGCTGTTTGTTCTGTAGTTAATTGTTCCCCCGATGAATTTATTTTCTTTCATTTTATATCGCTCTATTTTTATTTTAAATATTTTGCATGATTTTTTTCACAGACTACAAGGCTGAAAATAATGAGGAATTGTATAGATCATGTCATTTCCGCTTTTTCTTTATTCCGCCCATAAAAAATCCCCCTGCTCTACGAGTCAGGGGGATTTTAGAATAATGAGCTGGCGATGACTTACTCTCACATGGGTAACCCCACACTACCATCAGCGCAAAGAGGTTTCACTTCTGAGTTCGGGAA